>JAFASB010000462.1 GCA_019244985.1 Acidimicrobiia bacterium
ACCGAGGGCTTCTCGCCGCGGCCCAAGCTGAGCTTCGGCCTCGCCCTCCCCACAGGTGCCGAGTCGCTGGCCGAGTACCTCGACCTGGAGCTCGCGCCGGACGCAGCCGTCGACGTCGGCGAACTGCGGGCGCAACTGAGCCCCGCCCTCCCGTCCGGTATCGACGTCACGGCCGTCGCCGTCGTGGCCTCGACGCCGAGTGGCGGCCGGGCACCGTCCCTGCAGGAGGACGTCACGTCCTGCACCTGGCGCGTCGTCCTGGCACCCGGCGCCGATCCGAAAACCGTTGCCGACCGGGCGCTTGCCTCGTCGTCCCTGCTCGTCGAGCGCGAGCGCAAGGGACGGCTCTCGGTCGACGACGTGCGTCCCGCCATCCTCGCTCTGTCGGCAGACACCACCGCCGACGGCGAGGCCGAGCTCGAGGCCCGACTTGCCACCCAGCCCCGAGCACTGCGCCCCCAGGAGCTCCTGCGGGCGCTCGACCCGGATCTCGAGGCGATCCGAGTCTGCAGAACACATCAATGGATCGAGCGCGACGGCCTCCGCGAGGAGCCTCTCACCGTCGCGCCGCACGCCGTCGGAGCGCGTGCGCAATGAGAAGGGAACACCTCGATGTCCGAGCCCGTGGACAGCGCGGCCGACCAGCGGCAGCGCGCCGAGCCCAGCGATGGCGCCTCGGCGAAAAACACACCTACCCCGGGTGGGGAGGCGCCTGAGAGCGGCGGCTCCTCCGGCCAGAACGCCGCCGGGGGCGACGGCCCGCGCCGCAACAACAATCGCCGCCGCGGTTCCCGCGGCGGCCGCGGCCGCAAGAAGCCCGCAGGCGAGTCGACGGCGGCAGCCGCCAAGAGCAATGGCGGCGGCGAGCGGCCCGACCTCCCTGAACGGATCCGGGAGAACAAGCCTTCAGCAGATGCCGCGGCCAAGGCGCTGATCCCCAAGCCCAAGATCGGTGACTCCCGCCCGGCACCCGCCGCCGACAACGGCGGGACCGACGACGACTCGGCGACGGCCGGAACCGGGGCCAAGCGCCGCCGCCGCCGGGGCGGACGCGGCCGGGGCGGCAGTGGCGGGGGGAACGACGGCGGCGGGGGCGGTCGTGCCTCTGCCACGGTCGAAGCCGAGGCGCTGGCCCTCGACGAGGAGACGCTCGCCCAGCGTCGGGGCCGCGAGCGCAAGGGCCGGCCCGTCGGCCGGTACCTGATGACGGTCCACGTCCGGCCAGAGGCCACCCAGATCGGCGTGCTCGAGGGTCGGGCGCTGATCGAGCACTACGTCTCCCGGCCCCAGGACGACGCCACCCAGATCCACGGCAACATCTACCTGGGCCGCGTGCAGAACGTGCTGCCCGGCATGGAGGCGGCCTTCGTCGACATCGGCACGCCGAAGAACGCCGTGCTGTACCGCGGCGACGTGCAGTACGACCCCGAAGACGTGGTCGAAAGCGGCGCCCCCCGCATCGAGCAGATGCTGAAGGCCCGCCAGACGATTCTCTGCCAGGTCACCAAGAACCCGATCGGCACCAAGGGCGCGCGGCTCACCCAGGAGGTGTCATTGCCTGGGCGCTTCGTCGTGCTGATCCCCAACAGCACCACCTACGGCATCTCGAAGCGTCTGGCTGACGACGAGCGCAAGCGCCTGCGGCGCATCCTCGACTCAGTGAAGCCGGAGGGCCATGGCCTGATCGTGCGCACGGCCGCCGAGAACGCGACACCGGACGAGTTGCGCCGGGACGTCGAGCGCCTCCTCCGCCAGTGGACCGAGATCGACGGCCTCGCCAAGCGCTCGAAAGCGCCCGCCTTGCTGTACCGAGAGCCCGACCTCGCCGTGCGCATCATCCGGGAGGAGTTCAACCGCGAGTACCGCGGCGTGGTCATCGACGATCAGGCCCTCTACGACGAGGTGCACGAGTACGTCTCGTCGTTGATCCCCGAGCTCGAGGACCGCGTCGAGTACTTCGATCCGTCAGAGGAGTCGCTGCCGCTGTTCGAGCGCTACCACGTGCACGAGCAGCTCCATAAGGCGCTCGATCGAAAGGTGTGGTTGCCGTCGGGGGGCTCGCTGATCATCGAGCGCACCGAGGCCCTCACCGTCATCGACGTCAACACCGGCAAGAACGTCGGGACGTCGAGCCTCGAGGAGACGGTGTTCCGCAACAACCTGGAGGCGGCCGAGGAGATCGCCCGTCAGCTACGGCTCCGGGACATCGGGGGGATCATCGTCATCGACTTCATCGACATGGAGATCAAGAAGAACCGCGATGAGGTGCTGCGGTCCTTCAAGTCGGCCCTGGCCCGGGACAAGACCCGCACCCAGGTCTTCGAGATCTCCGAGCTGGGCCTCGTGGAGATGACCCGCAAGCGGGTGTCGGAGGGGCTGGTGGAGTCGTTCTCGCTCGAGTGCCCGACCTGCAACGGCCGCGGGCTCATTCTCGACGAGAGCCTGCTCGACTAACTCCGGTAGCCTGCACCCTCTATGTACGCAGTCATCCGCACCGGCGGCAAGCAGACGCGGGTCGAGCAGGGCCAGCGCGTCGACGTCGAGCTCCTCGGCAAGGCCGACGGAGACGAGGTCGACTTCACGCCCGTGCTGGTGGTCGACGGCGACAATGTCGTGGCCGCCGCGTCCGACCTGGCGTCGGCGAAGGTGACGGCCCGGGTGGTCGGCGAGACCAAGGGCCCGAAGATCCGCGGCTTCACCTACAAGAACAAGACGAACAACCGTCGTCGGTGGGGCCACCGCCAGCGCTACAGCACGATCGAGATCACGGGGATCAGCAGATGAGCAAGACCAAGGGTGGCGGTTCCACTCGCAACGGGCGCGACTCCGCGGCCCAGCGCCTCGGCGTCAAGGTGTTCGACGGCGGCCAGGTGCACGCCGGCGCCATCATCGTCCGCCAGCGCGGCACGAGGATCCACCCCGGCCAGAACGTCGGCATCGGCGGCGACGACACGCTGTTCGCCCTGACCTCCGGCAAGGTCAAGTTCGGCTCCCGCAAGGGCCGCAAGCTCGTCGACGTCGTCTGATCGAAGGGGGAGGGAAACCCTCCCCCCTCGAGCTCCCCCCACCGGGGCCGAGCTTCGCTCGTCGTGCGCCCGCCATCCGGGGAGGCCGGCTTCGCCGGCATGAGCGGCCGGCGGGAATTCCGTCCCCCGTAGGCTGATTTCAATGTCGGGCTTCGTCGATGAAGCGCAACTGCATGTCCGGGCCGGCGATGGTGGCGCGGGTTCGGTCTCGTTCCGGCGGGAGGCGCACGTCCCGAGGGGCGGTCCCGACGGTGGCGACGGTGGCAAGGGTGGCGACGTGTGGTTGGTCGCCGACCGCAACGTGGCCTCCCTGCTGGGGTTCCGCGACCATCCGCACCGGCGGGCCACCGATGGCGTGCACGGTCAGGGCGGAGCGCGGCACGGGGCCAACGGCGCCGACCTGCGCGTGCCCGTGCCGGAGGGGACGACGGTCAAGGAGAAGGACGGCACCGTCATCGCCGACCTCGTCCGCGAAGGCGACAGCTGGCTGGCTGCGCGTGGCGGCCGGGGTGGGCGTGGCAACGCACGCTTCCTGAGCAACCGGCGCCGGGCGCCGTCGTTCGCCGAGCAGGGCGAGTCCGGCGAGGAGCGCTGGCTCGACATGGAACTGCGGCTCATGGCCGACGTCGCCCTGGTCGGCCTCCCCAACGCCGGCAAGAGCACGCTGATCTCGCGCATCTCGGCCGCCAAACCCAAGATCGCCGACTACCCGTTCACCACACTGCAGCCCCATCTCGGCGTGGTGCGTTTCGATGACGCCGAGATCGTCGTCGCCGACATCCCCGGCCTCATCGAAGGCGCCGCCGAGGGCCGCGGGCTGGGCCACCAGTTCCTGCGCCACGTCGAGCGGGCTCGGGCCCTGGTCGTCCTGGTCGACTTGGCCAGCGTCGAGGAGGTGTCGCCCGCCGAACAGGAGCGGGTCCTGCTCGACGAGCTGCGCCGCTACAAGCCCGAGCTCCTCGAGCGCCCGCGCGTCACCGTCGGCGCCAAGGCCGACGTGGCCGTGCTGCCGTGGGACGGCGAGCGGATCTCGGCGGTGACCGGTGCGGGCGTGCAGCCGCTCGTGGGGCGGCTCGTCCAACTGGTCGCCGAGGCGCGCGCGGCCGAGCCCGTCGCCGACTCCTTCGCGCTGCACGAGCCGCTGCCCGAGGGGTTCCACATCGAGCGCGAGTCGAACGGTGACTTTCGCGTCGTCGGACGGGCGGCCGAGCGTGCCGTCGCGCTCTCCGACATCACCACGCCCGACGCCCAGGAGTACGTCCGTCACCGTCTCCAGAAGCTGGGCGTCGACCGGGCCCTCGAGCGAGCCGGCGTACGCGAGGGCGACACCGTCCACATCGGCGCCATGGCGTTCGAATATCAGCCTGAAGGCGTCAGATGATCGTCGTCGCCAAGGTCGGCACGTCGTCGATCACCAATGTCCATGGCGAGATCGAGCTGCAGGCCATCGACAAGCTGTGCGCCGAGGTGGCGACGCTGCGCGGCAGGCAGCACCGCGTCGTCGTCGTGACCTCAGGTGCGATCGCCGCCGGTCTACCCGCCCTCGGCTTGAGCGGCGCCCGGCCCACCGATCCGGCGACACTGCAGGCCATCTCCGCCGTCGGCCAGAGCCGCCTCATGCGTGTCTACGACGACTCACTTGCCCGTCACGGTCTGGTGGGGGGCCAGGTGCTGTTGGCGCCTCTCGACTTCGTGCACCGGTCGCAGTATCTGCACGCACGCGGCACGCTCACGCGCCTGCTCGGTCTCGGCGTCGTCCCGGTCGTCAACGAGAACGACGCCGTCGCCGACGATGAGATCCGCTTCGGCGACAACGACCGCCTCGCCGCGCTCGTCGCCCACCTCGTCAACGCCGACGTGCTGGTGATGCTCACCGACACAGCCGGACTGCTCACCGCTGACCCGCGGCTCGACGAGGAGGCATCGCTCATCGAGGAGATCGTCGAGGTCGACCACCAGCTCGAGCGTGTCGCCGGCGGGACCGGCTCGGTGCACGGGAGTGGTGGCATGGCCTCGAAGCTGGCGGCCGCCAAGATGGCGGCCTGGTCAGGCGTGCGCACGGTGATTGCCGCCGCCCACCGGCCGGGCGTGCTCGTCAGCGCTGTCGACGGCGAGCCCGGCGCCGGCACCGTCGTGCGCCCCCACGATCGCAAGCTGTCAGCCCGCAAACTGTGGATCGGCTTCGCTGTCGCGTCGTCGGGCACCGTGGTCGTCGACGAAGGCGCCCGCCGCGCCCTCGTCGAGCGCCGCACGTCGCTCCTGCCCGCCGGCGTCGTCGACGTGCACGGCGCCTTCGACGCCGACGACGCCGTCGAGCTCGCCGACCCCTCCGGCCAGGTCTTCGCCAAAGGCCTCGCCCGCTACGCCGCCAACGTCCTCAAGGACGTCGCCGGCTCCAAGACCAGCGACCTGCCCGAAGGCCTGCCCCACGAAGTCGTCCACCGCGACGACCTGGTGGTCCTGCCGTAGCGTCCGACGTGCCCACCAGT
Source organism: Acidimicrobiia bacterium (assembly GCA_019244985.1). GTDB lineage: Bacteria > Actinomycetota > Acidimicrobiia > Acidimicrobiales > AC-14 > CADDZP01. The sequence goes on from JAFASB010000462.1 coordinate 5,516, forward strand.
CTGGACTGTTACCGCGAGTAACGTTACTGTTAGTAACATGACGCGGAACCGGGCGCGCCGTGAACGCCGGGCTGGGTCGGACGAGCGTCGGGAGAAGCGAGCCGCCGAATTGGTCGACGCGGCCGTGCGGGCTGTCCGCCGCTACGGGCCGGCGGTCTCGATGGACCAGATCGCAACCGAGGCCGGCGTGGCCAAGCCCATCCTCTACCGCCACTTCGGCGCCCGGAACGGGCTGGTGGTCGCCATCGCCCAGCGGTTCAGCGACCAGTTGCGCCAGCAGCTGACCTCGGCGCTGAAGTCGCCGGGCACAGATCCCCGTGGCGTGCTGCGTCGGGCGATCGACGCCCACGTCGGGCTCGTCGAACGCGAGCCCGACGTCTACCTCTTCGTGGTCGAGCACGTGGGGGCCGCGGCGCCCGACGGGTCGCCGCCTATGCAGTCGTTGCTCCAGAAGGTTGGAGCAGAGGTCGCCGTCGTCATCGGCGAGGCGTTGGCCGACGCAGGGCACGACTCGGGGGTCGCCGAGCCGTGGGCCTTCGGGATCGTGGGTATGGTCCACGTGGCCAGCATGTGGTGGGTCGAGCGTCGCTCGATGTCACGCCGTCGGTTCGTCGAGAGCCTCACCACCCTCCTGTGGTCGGGACTGGATCAGGCGCTCGTGCCGCAGATGTCCCAGACGCTCGACCCTGCGGGCGACGGTGCGGCGCGGCTCGAGGCCCCGGCGTGAGCACGCTGCTTGGGGCCGTAACCGTCCGAGCCAATCCCCAGCTCAGCCGGTTGGCGAGCTGGTGGCCCCTGATGGCGCTGCTCGGCGGTTTCTTGGTCGTCGTTTTGGTGCTACGACACCTCGGTCATCGGGGCGACGCCCCTTCGCGCTTCGGAGCGGACCAGCAACGCGTGGCGCGGGGTTTGGAACGGGTTACCGGCGTTCCCGGATGGGCGGCAGCGACGGTGGGCACCGCCCTGTTCGGTCTGCTGCTGGCCGGCGCGGGCTTCTACAACGATGTCGCCTGGCATATCTATCTGGGACGGGACAAGAACCTCTTCACGGCCCCGCACGTCATGATCATGGTCGGTCTGGCGTTCATCACCGCCGCGGCCGGTCTGGGGATTCTGTTCGCGTCGCTCGACAGGGTCGATACCGCGATCCGCGCTGGGTGGTTGCGCGTCCCTTGGTCGACCGTACCGCTGGGCGTCCTCGGTTGTACCGCTTTGGCCGGGTTCCCGCTCGATGACCTGTGGCACCACTTCTACGGCATCGACGTCACCATGTGGAGCCCGACCCACCTCATCATGATCATGGGCGCGTCGCTCAGCCCCCTTGCCGCGTGGTTCGTCCTCGCCGAGGCAAGGGTGCGGCCGTCGGATTCACCCTGGGCCCGCGTCCTGCACACGCTCACCGCCGTGCTGGTGCTCGCCGGGCTCACGGCGCCCCTCGGCGAGTTCGCCTTCGGGGTACCCCAGTTCTCTCAGCTCTACCACCCGGCCCTCATCGCCCTGGCCGCCGGCTTCGCCCTCGTCGCCGCCCGGCTCGTCCTCGGCCGGGGCGGTGCGCTCCTCGTGTCCGCCGCCGCCCTCGTGGTCGACGTCGGCACGATCACGCGCGCCCATTCTGCCTACCATCTCCTGTCCCAGCGTGCGCCGGCGCTCTATGTCGGATCCGCCGTCGCCGTCGAGCTGGTCGGCCTTCTTCTCGGCGTGCGTCGGCGGGTCCGTTTCTCCCTCTCGGCCGGCGTCGGAATCGGGACGCTCGGCCTGGGTGTCGAATGGATGTGGAACAGCCACGCCCACCAGCCCTGGCACACCTCCTTCGCTGTCGCGGCTCTGGTGATCAGCGTGGCGATGGGCTGCGCCGCCGCCGTGGTCGGGGCGGCCTACGCGGCTGCGATCGCCCCGTCCTCCAACGTCGGCACGGCCGGCAGTTCTCCCGGTGCGCCGATGCGAGTCCCCGCTCTCGCGGTCGTGGCCGCAATGGTGGTCATCGCCTTGGGTTTGGCCGCGCCACTACCGCGCCGGGTGAGCCCAGTGACCGCCGCTGTGCATGTCGTGCCGGCCAGACGAGTCCTGCCAATCGTCGGCGTGGAAGCGACGCTGCAGGTCACCGTGAAGCCCCGCTCAGCGGCGACCGACGCGTGGTGGTTTCAGGCGACCTCGTGGCAGGGCGGTGGGTTGGTCATCGCCGATATGCGCCGGTCCGGCCCCGGCCAGTGGACGTCGGCGCGGCCTGTTCCGATCGGGGGCGGCTGGAAGACGTTGATCCGCCTCCACAAGGGCACCACGATGATGGCTGTCCCGGTGTACTTCCCGGTGGACCCCGCAGTCACGCCCGAGATTCCGGCCCTCGACAGGACAACGACCTTCGCGAACGAACGGCACTACCTCCTGCGAGAGGAGCGGCCCGGGGCGGGCTGGTTCGCGGACGTCGCGGAGACACTGATCCTCCTCATCGTCGGAGCGTGGCTCGGCAGCCTTGCCCTCGCCGCCATCCGCATCGCCGACCAAAGACAGCAGTCGGAGGACCGTCGCTCGCCTCCAACCGAGGCGCGGCGAAGCGAATCGCCACGCGTTGTCCTTCCCAGGTAGGGCGCCACGCTGACGTGACCTGCGCACCCCCGCGTGCTGAGATCGCGACCTTCACGGTTCCCCCCTAGCCCGAGTTTGCGCAACGCCTGATGTATCTCGCCAGACGCCCTCCGATTCCGGACCCTGAGGGAGCGCCCGCGCCGACGGGCGGACGTTTGCGGCGCCTCCTCGTCGAGCCCAACGTCGCCCTGCTGGGCACCACGAGCTTCATCACCGACGTGTCAAGCGAGATGGTGGCGTCGGTTCTTCCCCTCTATCTCACTGTGCGCCTGGGCTTCACGGCGCTGCAGTTCGGCGCCACCGACGGAGTTCTCGGCCTGACGACCGCACTAACGGCACTCGTCGGCGCCTTGCTCGCTGACCGGTGGCGCCGCTACCGCGAGGTGGCGGGCGCCGGGTACGCGCTGTCCGCAGCGTCGCGCCTTGGCCTGTTGTCGGTCAGCGGGTGGTTGCCGACGCTCGGGTGGCTCGGCGCCGACCGGCTCGGCAAGGGGGTTCGCACCGGCCCACGCGATGCCCTGATCTCGCTCTCGGCGCCACAAGGTCGCCTCGGCGAGGCCTTCGGGCTCCATCGCACGCTCGACACGGGTGGCGCGCTCGCCGGTCCTCTGTTGGCCGTTCTGCTGCTGACCCTGGCGCCTGGGTCATACGCGGCAGTGTTCGTCGCCAGCTTCTTCATCGCCTGCCTCGGCATCGGCGTGCTGTGGCTGTTCGTCGAGAATCGCTTCCCGCCCGCCCTGTCACACACCCGTGTGCGGCTCTGGACGCCGGTGACGTCGCTGTGGCAGCACCGGCGGTTCCGTCGCGTCCTGCTGGCGACGGCGCTGCTGAGCCTGCCCGCGGTGAGCGACTCGTTCCTCTTCCTCACACTGCGCCACCGCGTCGGGCTCGACCAGCGACTGTTCCCCATCCTGTTCACCGGCGAGGCGGTCGTGTACTTGGCGCTCGCCCTCCCGTGCGGGCGCCTCGCCGACCGCATCGGCGCGGGGCGAGTTCTGCTCGGAGGTCAAGTCGCGCTGGCGATGAGCTACGTGCTGTTGATCGCAGCACCGGGGCGCATCGTGACTCTCGTCGGCGTGCCCGCCTTCTTGGGCGTCTTCTTCGCCGCGACCGACGGCGTGCTCGCGGCCCTGGCCAGCCAGGTCGTGCCCGCACTCGCCCGCACCACCGGGCTCGCCGTGCTTGGTGTCGTGCTGGCTGCAGTCGGGCGGTCGCGGCGACCGGTTACGGCGGCATCTGGCAACGCAGTGGCCCCAACCAGGCGATCACGGACGCCTTCGTCGGTCTGGTCGTCGCGGGGGTGGCGGCGGCCGTCGTGCTCCGGCCGTTCATCTCGAAGCGAGACGGCGTCGCCCCGCCTCCGCACGACGGCGACAGTGGTGTCAACATTTCCGCCCCCGCAACTGAAGGCGGCCGCCGCACGAGCGTCGGTCGTCGGACGGGCATCTTCGTCGGCCTGTGCGCCGTATGCATCGGCGGGGTTGTCGTGACCGTGGTGGTGGCGGCCCATCACGCACGCGCCGCCTCTCGCGCATCGGCCGCCCGCCTCGCGACGATTGGTCAGCGAGGCGCACAGAGCGGCGCTTCGCCACCGCCCGCACAGCCGACGGTCACTGGGGCAGTGGCTGCGGCGGTGGCTCGACCACACATCCTCGTCTTGGATACCGCGGCGGGCCCCAGCTTCGAACGGCTGGAGGTCGCCGACGCGGCGCGTCCAGGCACCCCGAGGGTCGCGACGCCGCTGTTCTGTGAGCGGGTCGACCAGCGCGGCGGTCGGGGGCTATGTCTGACGAACAACCGCGTGGCGGTCGTGCACGGGATCTCGATCTTCGACGACAACTTCCACGTGTTGTATCGCCTCCCGATGGATGGCCTGCCCAGTCGGGCCCGGATCGCGCCCAACGGCGAGGTCGGCGCGGTCACGAGTTTCGTGCAGGGCGACGCTTACAACGTCGACAACTTCTCGACCCGCACCCTCCTCATCGACCTCGTGCACGGGAAGGTGATCGCCAACCTCGAGGACTTCTCGGTGACCAAGGCGGGCGAGGCCTTGCACCCGATCGACGAGAACTTCTGGGGTGTGACCTTCGCGGCGGACTCCGACACGTTCTACGCCACCATGCGCACGGGATCGCACTACTACTTGGTGCGCGGCCACATCAGCACTCGTCGCGCCGTAGTCCTCCGCGACGGCGTCGAGTGCCCTTCAATCTCACCCGACGGCACGCGCATCGCTTACAAGAATCGCATCGACCACGGCTTCGACCCCGCCACCTGGCAGCTTCGCGTCTGGACGATCGGAACGGGGACCGACGTTCGCCTTGCCGAGTCGCGGAGCGTCGACGACCAGGTCGCGTGGTTGGACAACGGCCGTGTCTCATACGTGCTGTCACCCGACAATGCCACCGTTGACACCTGGGCGGTCCCCGCCGACGGCACCGGCCTACCTGCGCTGCTCATCCCGACCGCTGAGTCGCCGGTGGTGGTGCCCTCGCCACCGGCCTGACGGCGACGAGCGTCAGCGATCGCCGTCACGCGGAGCCTCCGGCCGAGCTTGCTGCCTCGCGTTGTCGAAGACCTCGTAGCGACCCCGTCCGCGCCTCTTGGCCTCGTACATCGCGAGATCGGCATTGGCAATGAACTCGGCTGCCCGCACATCAGGATCGGAGAGGGCGATGCCGACACTGACGCTCGGAGCCACGTCCGTCTCAAGGATCTTCAACGGTTGTCGGACCGCCGCGAGAATGCGTTGAGCGACGTCGACGGCATCGACATGGCTGCTGGCATCCTCGAGGAGAAGCGCGAACTCATCGCCGCCCAACCTGGCGAGCGTGTCTGCACCGCGCACACAACCGAGGAGCCTGTTCGACACGGCGACCAACAAGGCGTCTCCTCCGGCGTGGCCGAGAGTGTCATTCACGACCTTGAAGTTGTCGAGGTCCATGAACAGCACGGCAAGCTCACCCGGGCTGCGTCGAGCACGCGCCAGCGCGTGCTCGACGCGATCCACGAACAGAATCTTGTTGGCGAGGCCAGTGAGGGGATCGTGGAACGCCTGGTGGTGCAGCTCCTCCTCGAGCCGAGCGCGCTCCGAGACATCGCGGAAGCTCCAGACCCGCCCCACGACCCGCCCGTCGACCCTTTGGGGCTTCGAGTACCGCTCGAAGACCCGGTCGTCCTTGAATCGAAGGACATCGAAGCTCTCTGCGGACGGCGTGGCGTAGAGCTCGCGCACCTTCGCGAGGAAGCCCTCAGGGTCGGTGAGCTGGTCCAACACGAACCTCAGCGCCGCATCGTCGTCCTCGGCAGCGAGTACGTCTTCGGGTATCCCCCACATCTCAGCGAATTGGGCGTTGAACATGCGGATGCGCCCGATCTCGTCGACGACCAGGATGCCGTCGGCGGTTGCCTCGAGCGTTGCAGCCAGAAGCGAAAGCGCTTCTCGAAGGTCGGCGCCGTCACCGATGAACGCGCTTTCGCCACCCGCGCTTTGCGTTGGGTACTCCCCAGGCCCGGTAGGAACCCCTGAGTCGCCAACCATGGTTACAGCCCCCAGCAGCAGTCCACACAGCACATCAAGTATCACCCTCCGACGGCCTGGCGCCAAGGCACCTCGACATGCGATTGAAACCCGAGAGTTCCGGGGTACATGGCTCTTGTCGCGATGGCACGGTCGAAGATCGGCCCCTGAACTCGGGAGAGCGCATGTACATCGGACTCGGCGGGCTCATCATCATCATCATCCTGATCGTCGTGTTGCTCGTGCGGCGCCGCTAAGGCCCGGAGGCATTGCGCTGAAAGGACTGGGTACGCGCCTCAGTTCCCAGGCACACCACTGACGATGAAGGAGTGAAGATGGGCACGATGGACAAGGCCAAGAACAAGGTGCAGGAGGCAAAGGGGAAGGCCAAGGAAGCCGCTGGCAAGGCCAC
>JAFASB010000554.1 GCA_019244985.1 Acidimicrobiia bacterium
TCCTGCGCAGCGCAGCGGCTGCCGCCGACGAGGTCGCGACTGCGCTCGTCGAAGGCGAGATCGACCTCGTCGGACGCACCGAGGCCGCGGTTTCGCGGGAGATCGGCGAGCGGCTCATCGAGCAGGGCAATCAGCACGTGAACTTCGCCATCGTCGGCAGCGGCCCGAACGCGGCGAGCCCCCACCACGACGCGAGTGAGCGGGTCATCGGACGCGGGGAGTCGGTGGTCTGCGACTTCGGCGGGACCATGAACGGCTACTGCTCGGATATCACCCGCACGGTGTTCACCGGCGAGCCGCCCGCAGAGTTCCGGGACCTCTACGCCGTGCTCGAACGCGCCCAGGCCGAAGCGGTCGGCGCCATCGCACCCGGGATCGCGGCCGAGGACATCGACGGCGTCGCTCGCCGGATCATCACCGAAGGGGGGTACGGTTCCAACTTCGTGCACCGCACCGGCCACGGCATCGGCCTCGAGGAGCACGAGGACCCCTTCATCGTCGCCGGCAACTGCGAGCGGGTCGCCGCCGGCAACGCCTTTTCCATCGAGCCGGGCATCTACATCGAGGGCAAGTGGGGCGCCCGGATCGAGGACATCGTCGTCGTCACCGACTTCGGGGCCGACTCCCTCAACAACGTCGACCGCAGCTTGTACTGGGCGTCCTGATGGACCTCGGGATCGCGGGCCGGGTCGCCCTCGTCACGGCGTCGTCCAAGGGGCTGGGGCGGGCGTCGGCCATCGCGTTGGCCGACGAGGGCTGCAAGGTCGTCGTGTGTGCCCGCGGCGAAGACGCGCTGCGGGACACCGAGAAGGAACTGGCGGCGCGCACCGACGTGCTGGCGATCGTCGACGACGTCACCGAGCCCGGGGCCCCTCAGCGTCTGGTCGAGGCCACCGTCGATCGGTTCGGCACCGTGGACATCCTCGTCCCCAACGCCGGCGGCCCCCCGCCCGGCCGCGCCCTCGAGTTCGACGACGACCAATTGGCGGCTGCGCTCAACGCCAACCTGGCGACGTCGGTCCGCCTCGTCCGCGAGTCGGTGCCGCACATGCGTGAGCGGCACTGGGGGCGTATCTGCTGCATCACGTCGTCGTCGATCAAGCAGCCGATCCCGACGCTCGCGCTGTCGAACACGGCGCGCACCGGGCTGTGGGCCTGGATCAAGACCGCCGCCGCCGAGCTCTTCCCCGACGGCATCACGATCAACACCGCGGCGCCCGGCTCACATGCGACCGACCGCATGAAGCAGCTTGGTGGCGGCAACACCGAAGGGATGGGCGACCCCGTCGACTTCGGCAAGGTCGTGGCCTTCCTCTGCTCGCAGCCGGCGAACTTCATCACCGGCGCCGCCCTCCAAGTGGATGGCGGCTCCACCATTGGGCTCTTGTAGTCCTCGGTGATCCAACTCGACGCGGCAACGGTCCTGCTGCAGTGGGCGACGGGCGGGCTGCTCTTCCTGTGGGTCACCACGCGCCGTCGCGAGGTCGGCATCGGCTACGGGTGGCTCCTGCGAGGGGTTTACGGCGCGATGGCGGCCGGCGCCGTCGCCGCCGGGATCGGCCTCGGCAGCTCGGCGGGCCGTGACGTCTGCTCCGCTCTCACCGCCGCCGCCAGCTTCGCCGCCCTCGCCGTCTCCGTCGTCCGCCGCAAGGCGGGCGTCGCCGGCGAGCGCGCCCGCAAGGAACGGGTCGCCGCCCGCCTCCCCCAAGCCGTTCTAGGGGTGGATAGCCGGACTATGTCCGGTTATCCAGCGCAAGAACGGGAAGGGCAAGAACGGGAGGGGCCGAGGGAGTTTCCGCCGGCGCTCGACCTCGTAGGCCCCGTCATCGGCGCGATCGGGCTCGTCTTTGCGGGGATCCACGCCGGTGGGAACCACGACGTCCTGAGCGTCGCCCGCACCCTCGCAGGGGCGTTGTTCCTCGGCGCGGTTAGCGACGCCATGCTCCTCGGCCACTGGTACCTCGTGCAGCCCGGTCTGGGCCGGGCCCCACTGCTCGAGCTGAACCGGTGGGTCGGTTGG
>JAFASB010000063.1 GCA_019244985.1 Acidimicrobiia bacterium
TTCCCATCGGAGGAGGCCGCATTCCGGGCGTTCGCAGAGGACAACCCCGCCAACGCCGTCCTCCTCGTCGATACCTACGACGCGCGCATGGGCGTGCGACGGGCGATCGAGGTGATTCGCGAGCTCGGCCTCGGTTCAACGGCGGGCATCAGGCTCGACAGTGGCGACCTTGCGGTGCTTGCCGGGGACGCACGGCGCATGCTCGACGATGCCGGGCTCACTGACGCGCAGATCTTTGCGAGCGGTGGACTCGATGAGTACGCCATCGCCGACCTGACGGCTGCGGGCGCGCCGATCGACGCATACGGCGTCGGCACCAACGTGGGCGTATCTGCGGATGCGCCGTCGCTCGAGTCCGTGTACAAGCTCGTCGAGTACGACGGGCGGCCCGTGATGAAGCTGTCGACGGGCAAGGAGACGACGCCCGGCGCCAAGCAGGTGTTCCGGGGCGCCGCCGGCGACACGATCGCCCTTCGCCACGAGACGCCCCCGCCGGATGCCGAGGCCGTTCTCGTCCCCGTCATGCGTGCCGGCCGCCGGATCCATCGCGAATCGATCGGCGATGCCCGGGAGCGCTTCGAATCCGACCTGCGCCTTTTGCCCGCGGAAGCATTAGGCATACGTGACAGCGCACCGCCGGCGGCCGCGTTGTCCGCGGCCGCGGAGGAATTGCGTGCGGTCGTTCACGAAAAAGTGATTGGGCGCGAGCAAGCACCTGAGGTGTAGAACTGACCCGCCCCTGGAGGCGTCCTCCCCCCGGGGGCGATGACGGCAGAGGAGGGCCTCGTCACGCCAAGGGCCCTCCTCTCCGTCTCTCCTGCGCGCGATCCGTCAGCGCGTCAGCGGTGCCGGAGGTGCAGTGGCACACGGTCGACGAGGAACGTCTGCACCACGGTGGTGCCGCGCATGGTGACGATCACGACCGCGTACTTCCCAGCGGGCGCACCGGCCGCGTGTTGGACCTTCTCGACGTGGAAGTCGTCGGAGAAGGCGACGACACAGAAGTCCCGCCCGGCGGGAAGCGTGGCGCTCGGGAATGCCTTGAGAAGGTGTGCCCGGCTCGCCAGTCGCACGCCGACGAGACGCCCCTCCTCTCGCACGGCTGCTCGCGCGGTCGGCAGGGACCGGAAGCACACGTTCGAGCGCGTGCCGAGCGTCTGGCGTGGGGCCGCGCACGACGCCAGCGCACCGGCTGCGACCACAGACGCGGCGAGCACCCGTCGCATCAAGCCGCCGCCTTCTGCAGCTCGGCCTCGGCCTCACGGCGCTCGTGGCGGCGGCTCTGGTACGCCAGCGTCGCCCACGCCACCCACCCGACGCCGAGCAGTCCCCAGAAGCTGATCAGCCGGTAGAGCACGACGGCGGCGACCGTGGCCTCCTTCGGTCCGCCGTACGCGACGAGGGCGATGGTGAGGCTGCCCTCGACGACGCCGAGCCCGCCCGGCGTGATGGGGATGTTGATGGCGAGCTGGGCAGCGCCGTAGGCCAGCAGGAGCCCCTGCCACGGGACGCCCGAGCCGACCGCGAGGAAGGAGAGCGCCAGGGCCAGGCAGTCCCACAGCCAGTTGGCGGCGGCGAAGGCGAAGGCGAGGACCCACACGCTGCGCCCCGGGGTCACCGCCGTCAGCCGGGCCCACCCCTCTTCGACGAGCTGACTGGCATCGCCGCGGGGCCGGCGGAGGAAGCGCTGGCAGAGGCGGACGACTGTGGCGACGACTCGGAGCGTCCAGGTGTGCTGGTGGAGCAGGTAACGGACGAGGAAGAGAAGGCCCACGGCCCCGGCGGCCACGCCCAGGAGGTCGGCGGCCACGTCCTGGTTGTGGGCGAAGATCAGGCCGAGGATGGCGACGAGGGCGAGGGAGGCGGCGGAGGCGATCGACGTCGCCACCAGCACCCAGACCGACAGGATGTCGTCGGCGCCCCGCCGCTTGAACTGCCGGAAGGCGAAGACGTTCGACCACAGCGGTCCTGCGGGGAGCGAGTTCTGGATTGCATTGCCCGCGAAGGCGATTGCCGTCATGTCGGTGAGGCTGGCGCGCACGCCGCCGGCCTCGATCAGCACGCGCTGCATGGCGCCGAAGGCGACGATCGCCAGGAACTCGGCGACGCCCGCCACGGCGACCCACTGCCACTTCAGGTC
>JAFASB010000105.1 GCA_019244985.1 Acidimicrobiia bacterium
GACGCCGTCGACTTCTTCACCGACCGGGATCTGATCGCCGACCCGTACCCGTACTTCGACGCGTTGCGCGCGAGGTGCCCCGTGCAGCGGGAGCCCCACAAGAACGTCGTGATGGTCACCGGCTACGACGAGGCGATGGCGGTGTACCACGACACGGAGACATTTTCGTCGTGCACCGCGGTGACCGGGCCGTTTCCCGGCTTCCCCGTCCCGCTCGAGGGCGACGACGTCACGGACGTGATCGAGCAGTACCGCGACCAGCTGCCGTTCAGCGACCAGCTACCGACGATGGACCCCCCGGTCCACACCGCCCATCGTGGCCTGCTCCTCCGGCTCATCACGCCGAAGCGCCTGAAGGAGAACGAGGCCTTCATGTGGCGCCTGGCCGACCGCCAGATCGACGAGTTCCTGGCCGGCGGTCGGTGCGAGTTCATCGCCGACTACGCCAGCCCGTTCGCGCTCCTCGTCATCGCCGAGCTCCTCGGCGTCCCCGAGGAAGACCACGCCATGTTCCGCGAGGCGCTCGGCCCCGGCCAGAAGGGCAACCTCGGCAGCACCAAGGGTGAGTCGATGGAACACAAGCCCTTGGAGTTCCTCTACGAGCAGTTCACTGCCTACGTCGAGGACCGCCGAGCGAATCCTCGCGACGACGTCCTCACCGGCCTGGCCACGGCCACGTTCCCCGACGGGTCGATGCCCGAGGTGATCGACGTCGTTCGCGTGGCCGCCAACCTGTTTGCCGCCGGCCAGGAGACGACTGTCCGTCTGCTGGGCGCTGCGCTGCAGCTGATCGGTGAGCGCCCCGACCTCCAGCAGCTCCTCCGGGACGAGCCCGACCGCATCCCCAACTTCGTCGAAGAAGCGCTGCGCATCGAGAGCCCGGTGAAGGGCGACTTCCGCTTGTCGCGTGTCCCCGTGACCGTCGGCGGCGTCGACCTCCCCGCCGGGACGACGGTGATGGTGCTGAACGGCGCCGCCAACCGCGACCCTCGCCGCTTCGATCAGCCCGACGAGTTCCGTGTCGACCGGCCCAACGCCCGTGAGCACCTCGCATTCGGGCACGGCATCCACACCTGCCCCGGCGCGCCGCTGGCGCGGGCCGAGGGACGCGTCAGCATCGAGCGCCTCCTCGACCGCATGGCCGACATCCACATCTCCGAGGCCGAGCACGGCCCGCCCGACGCCCGCCGCTACCAGTACGTCCCGACGTTCATCCTCCGGGGCCTCAGGAGCCTGCACCTGGAGTTCACGCCTTCGCAGTAGTCGATCATCCCTTGAGGAACCGGTCGACGTTGGCGCGCAGGTCGTCTGTGTTGAACGACTCGCTCTCCGACGCCATGGCGAAGTCGATCGTCGCCAGCACCGCCCGCTCGAGGTGCATGTTCAGCACGCGCTTGGTCGCTTCGACAGCCTGGCGGGGGAGTGCGGCGATCTTCTTGGCCGTTGCCAGTGCCGCGGAGAGCACTTCGTCGTCGGGGACCACGTGGTTGGCCAGGCCGATCTCGGCGGCCCGCTGGGCGCTGATGCGGTCGCCGGTGAACGCGTACTCCTTGGCCAGCAGCAGGCTCGTGTGCAGCGGCCACGTGAGCGGACCGCCGTCGGCGGCGACCAGGCCGACGACGACGTGGGGGTCGGACAGGTACGCAGACTCGGCCATGTAGACGACGTCGGAGAGGGCGATCACGCTGCAGCCGAGTCCGACGGCCGGGCCGTTGACGGCGGCCACGACCGGGAGGCGGCAGCGGATCATGTTGAGCACGAGCTCGCGTCCCTCTGCGATCACGCTGTGGCGCAGTCCGCGGTCCTTGGCCATGCGGTCGAGGAGGTCGAAATCGCCGCCCGCGGAGAAGGCGCGGCCCGCACCGGTGATGACCGCGGCTCGTGCGTCGGCGTCGGCGCTCAGCTTCGGGAAGAGCTGTGTGAGCTCGAGGTGAAGCTCGTCGTTGATGGCGTTGAGTTGCTCGGGCCGGTTGAGACGAACGATGCGCAGGGGCCCGTCGGCTTCGATCGTGATCGCTTCGCTCATGGTGTTGGCAACGCGCCCTTCGGGCGGACCGGCCCTTCGGGCCGACCCAGGCTGTGCTCCTTGGTGCTCGGCAAGCCGAGCACACGGGTGGCGACGATGTTCTTCTGGACCTGCGAGGTGCCGCCCATGACGCTTTGCGCCCTCCCGTAGAGGTAGATCTTGAGGCCGACGTCGTCGGGGTCCAAGGCCGATTGTGCGCCGGAGATGGCGAGCGCGGCGTCACCGACGCTCTGCTCGACCCACGTCATCAGGAGCTTGTCGATGCTGCCATCGGGGCCGTGCTCGATGCCGTCGAGACGTTCCGAGAGCCGCCGGCAGACGTGGAGCCGGAGCATCTCGGCCTGCACATGGGCCCACGCCACCGTTTCGCGCTGGTCGGAGCGGAATGCCGTCGGGTCGGCGCGTACCCAGCCTTCGAGCTCCCTGACCGTCTTGGTGTAGCGGGCGACGTAGCCGAGCTCGCCGGGCTCGCGTTCGTGGCTGACGATGGTCATGGCGATGCGCCAGCCCTCGCCAGGCTCGCCGATCATGTTCTCGACGGGGACCCGAGCCCCGTCGAACAGGACCTGACCGAACTCTTTGGTGATGCCGTTGATCATCTGCAGCGGCCGCTGCTCCACGCTCGGCTGGTGCATGGGCACGGCGAAGGCCGAGAGGCCCTTGTGCTTGGGGACGTCGGGGTCGGTGCGGGCGAGAAGGAAGCACCAGTCGGCGACGTCGGAGTAGCTCGTCCAGATCTTGTGGCCGTTGACGACGTAGTCGCCGCCGTCGCGCGTGGCCGTCGTGCGCAGTGACGCGAGGTCCGAGCCGGCGTCGGGTTCGCTGAAGCCCTGGCACCAGCGATCCCGTCCGCTGATGAGTCCGGGCAGGAAGCGATCCTTGATGGCGTCGCTGCCGTGTGCCGTGATGCCCTGCACGAGGTAGCCGAGGCTCGGGCGGGGCGGCGCGCCGGCGGCCGCGAGCTCGTCGTCGAGGATGACGTCGAAGACCGTCGGCAGCTCGTGGCCGCCGTACTTGGCGGGCCAGCTCAGGCCGAAGAACCCGGCGTCGTAGAGCGCGGTGTGCCACTCGGCCTGTCGGGCCCAGTACTCGTCGTCGGTCGACGACGTCGGCAGCCCCCGGTTGTTGTCCGCCAGCCATGTTCGGAGGCGCGTTCGGAACTCGGCCTCGGCCGGCGAGTCACGAAAGTCCACTCATCACTCCCAGATGAAAGCCGTCGTCGCCGAACCACTGCGAGGACAGCAGGGCCCGGCGCAGGTAGACGTGAGCGATGCAGTCCCAAGTGTTGCCGATGCCGCCGTGGACCTGAATGGCGGTCTCGCACACTGTTCGTGCTGCGCGGGAGCAGTACGCCTTCGCCACCCGGCCGG
>JAFASB010000266.1 GCA_019244985.1 Acidimicrobiia bacterium
GATGAGGGCGATCGGCGCGTCGAGCACGGTCGGTGTCGCCCGCAGTCCGCTGAGCACCGTGAGCACGACGTAGCCCTCGGCGACGGCGTGGCTGTCGGTGCCGACGCCGACGGGCCGCGGCGACGGGAGTGTGAGCTCGAGCGTCTCGGAGTCGCTCTCCTCGATCACCGCCGCCTGCACGGTGCCGGCGTCGGCGAGGCCCGCGGCGCACACGGCGCGCACCTCGCTGCGCGGCACGTTGGGGACGTTCACGTTGAGAACCGACGGCGGCTCGAGCTGGTCGAGCCACGGGAGCAGGGCGGCAGCGGTAGCAGCCGCCGTCTCCCAGTGGGCGGGTGAGCCGAGCGCCAGGCTGACCGCCATCGCCGGACGGCCGAAGTTGGCCGCCGTCAGCGCGGCGCCGACCGTGCCCGAGTGCAGTACGGCCCGCCCGGTGTTGCCGCCGGCGTTGATGCCGGAGACGACGGCGTCCGGCGGCTCGCCGAACCCGCCCAGGCACGCGGACAGCACGGCGAGGGCGGGTGGACCGTCGACGGCGCGGACCGGGAACTGCTCGAGGCCGGCGAGGGTCTCGGCCGAGTAGGCGATCTTGCCGGTGAGGTGCAGCGGGCCGAGGGCGGCGCCCGCCCCGCTGCATTCACCGGACGGCGCGGCGATGACGACATCGTGGCCCTCGCTCGCGACCGCGAGCGCGAGCGCTGCGATGCCGGGGGCGAAGACGCCGTCGTCGTTGGTCACGAGCACGCGCATCGGTGAGAACCGTACGGGCCGTGGTTGACGGTGCGATGGCGCTCGGGTTGCGGGGCGACGTCGCGGCTCTGAATCCTCCAAAACGGGCTCGTGCAGGTTCCGGTTCATCGGCTGTTCACCCGACGGACACGATGCAACGAGATGACGCCGCAATTCACAGGGTTACGCCACTAGATCCCCACAGGGCAGCGTCCCTACGATCGAGGAACATGGTGGCAAACACGATGACGGCCGGTCCCCCAGCGTTGGACGAGATCGACGAGCAGGTCATCAAGCTCTTTGCGATGGTGATGGGGGGGCTGTCGGCGGCGACCGACGCCTTTCTCGATGGCGACCGGGAGACGGCGCGCACCCTCGTCGCCGACGACCAGGCGATCGACTCCATGCAGAGCTCGATCGAGGAGCTGGTCGAGCGTGAGCTGGCGCGTTCTGACCGCGGCACGGCCGACCTTCGTCGGCTGGTGTCGGTGCTGCGGATCGTCCCCGAGCTCGAGCGCAGCGGCGACCTCGTCGAGCACATCGCCCTGCGCACGCCGCAGGGTCTGGCGAGCGTCATCGGCGCCAAGGCGCGCGGGATGATCGAGGCCATGGGCCGCATAGGCGTGGAGATGTGGCGCCTTGCGGCCGACGCCTACGCCGACCGCGACCCGAGCGCGGTCGACCGCCTACGCCTGCTCGACGACGAGCTCGACGACCTCCACGTGAGCCTCTCGAGCGAGCTGGCGCACGGCCACACGTCGAACGCCGTTGCCATCGAGATGGGACTGGTGGCGCGGTTCTACGAGCGCCTCGGCGATCACGCAGTCAACGTCACCAAGCGACTGCGCGGGCTTGTTCCCGGTCCCATGGAGCTCGAGTGACCAATCCCAAGCGGTCGGCGACCGAGGCGGGCATCGACGCAGCCGACGTCGACCTCGGCGTGGCGCAGACGCTGCTGCAGTCGGAGGACGCAGCCGCAGTCGCGGCGGCGACGGCGCTCCTGTTCTCGGTGGAGCGCTCGCTCGGGCGCCTTGCCTCAGCGCCCGAGGCCGACACGGACACCGCCGGTCACCTGCTCACCGTGCGTGCCGACCTCAGCGGCCATCTCCTCGCCGCCGGTGCGCTCGAGGCCGCCGGCGCACCCACGGGTGGCGTGGCGCGCATGCTCCGGCGCGCCGCCGAGATCGCACGCGCCGGCCTCGGGGTGCGTGCGCCCGTCGGCGCCGCTCCCGGCTAGAGGGCGGTCTTCATCGCTCATTCGCTTGTACGCCATGGCCCGGAAACACACGCCTGTAACTCTGGAGCTGCACGCGGGCGAGGAGAAGGAGAGGGACGTGCGTACTGATTCACCGTTTTCGCGATGTCAGGTGCCGAACTGCACCCGCTCAGCGAGTGGCTTCGTCGTCCGGGGTGAGGTCTACCTCGGACGGCCGCAGCACCCCGCCCAGGTCGGGCTGTGCAACGTGCACCTCACCGAGGTCGTCGAGCGCGACCTGCGCAGCGTTCTGCGGGCTAGCTGACGAAGCCGCCGCCGGCGACGGCAGATAGCGGAGGGCGACCACCCTCGTCCCGAGCGCTACTTCGACAGCAGCGACCAACGGCGGCTTGCGTGATTCGTTCACGGGCCGAGGGCCTCGAGCTTGGCCATCGATGCGTCGATCTCGTCCAGGCCTGACGCGTCGGGCGCCGCCTGGACCACGGTGGCGATGTCGGGGAATCGCAGCACGCGGTATTCGGCGTCCGTGGTGGCCGCCGCCAGACGTCCGGGCGCGGGCATGGTTTGCATGAGACGGACGTGGGCACCAGCGGTTGGGGTCTCGGTGGCTGGGCCGATCACGCTGACGGCCTGGATCCCGCCGAGCGCCTTCCAGTGGTCGACGATCGCCCCGAGGATGCCGTCCGCGAGGCCGAGCGCCGTCAGCACTGCCTGGACGACGGCGTCGGCATGGTCCTCGGAGGATGCCGTGCCCGATAGGAAACCGCCGGCGGAGATGTCGCGCAGCATCGCCATGGCGAAGCCCCGCGGACCCTGGCCCAGGACCGAGGCGCTGACGGGCGACGCCTCCTTGTTCAGGAGATCCTGGACAAGCTCGCACACCGCCGTCGCGATGGCCTCGGGCGTCGTCGAGTCGATGGGCGCCCCGGCGTGGAGGCTCCCGCTGGCGTCGAGGGCAAGAGGGGCGACTGTGGTGGTTGCCATGGGCGACGGGATCGACCGTAGCGGCGATTTTCGGCGGCCCATGCAGGTGCCAGCCGTCCACGCACGCTCCGGCAACCGTTTGCGAGTCGTTCAACTGGAAGTCACCTCCGTTTCGTAGGTTCGGATGCGTGAGCCAGGGGGAGGTCTGGGCGCCGCCGCGCGCGTCGGAGGGCAACGGAAACGGCAACGGCTCCAGCGTCGTCGACCAGGCTCTCCGCGCTGCGCAGGAGATCGCGGCCGCCACCCTCGCCCAGGCCCGCGCCGAGGCCGAGCAGATCCGGGCCGAGGCCGAGAAAGACGCCGAGCGCATCCGTGCCGAGGCTC
>JAFASB010000395.1 GCA_019244985.1 Acidimicrobiia bacterium
CGCGCCGGCGACGGCCGCCGACGCCTGGTCGAACACCACGAACAAGGCGTCGCCGCGCGTTCCGACCTCCCGGCCACCGCTGTGGCCGAAGGCGGCGCGCATGAGCTCGTAGTGGGCGGCGAGCAGCGCGGGGTACCGGTCACCGAGGCGCTGCAGGAGATGCGTCGACCCCTCGAGGTCGGTGAAGAGGAACGTCAACGTCCCCGTCGGCAACCCCCCACCCGCCATGGGCAAAAGGCTACTAATCGACTACGACAGGGTTAGGCGGGCAGCGCCGCCGGTTCTCGTGCCGTGAGACCGCTGCTCGCGAGTGCCTCTTCGACGAACGCGCTGATCTGGCTGGCGAAGAAGAACCCGACGTGGCCGCCCGGGTACCAGCCCATCTTGGGGCGGTCCCAGTGCTCCCAGAGGCGCAGCGCCTGCTTCGACGTCGACATGCGGTCGCCGACGCCGGCGAACAGGAAGCGGCGGTCGCGTGCCGGCTTCGGCTCGAGAACGAGCGGGGACACCACGCGGTGCACCTCCATCGCCTTGGGGCCGAGGGCGCCCGACTCGAGGGCGCGGCGTCGCACCTTCGGGGGGCTGTGACGCCGGTAGAGGTCGACGAGGTCGGTGGCGGGGATGCCCGAGATCACGCATGCCAGGTCGTCCTCGAGCGAGGCCGTCAGAGCGACCGTGTAGCCGCCGAGGGAGAGGCCGTAGAGGCCGACGACGGCGTCGGGCTCATGGAAACGGATCCACCTGATCGCCGAGCGGATGTCCCAGGCCGCTTGGGCGAAGCCGTGCACGGCGTCGATCAAGTCGATGCTCATGAAGCCTTCACCGGCGTTGGCGCCCGGCTTCTGGCGCGGCCCGTGCATAGGCAGCACCGGTAGCAGCAGGTTCAGGCCCAACTCCCGAGACAGATGGCGGGCGCGGAACGCACGGATGTCCATCATCGGCGATCCCATGCCAAAGCCGTGCACGCACACCAGCCACGGACGCCCCGGTTCGCGGGTCCGGACCACCCACGCGTGCTCGGTGCGGTTGGCGTCGTAGCTCAACCAGCGCTCGCGTCCCGGCTCGCCTGCGTGCGGCTCGTAGTTGCTCGGGAACGTGAGGTGCTCGTAGGTGACGTTGAGGGCGCGCTCGCGCGTGACCATGCAGCCCATGGGCACATCGGGGTTCTGGTGGTACGCCTCGGGATCGTCGAGCCACCCCCGCTCCGCCCACATGGCGTGTGCGGCAGCCATGTCGGCGCCCGCTCGCTCGTAGTCGTCGCCCTTGGGGAACAGCTTCGGGTTCTTCATGGCCGCCATGAGAACTTCGTCGAGCAGCACCTGGGCGGCCAGGCCGATGGTCGGCTTGCTCTCGCGGTGGCCGGGGACGCGGCTCGTCGCCCACGACCTGGCGAGGAAGGCAGCCGTGCGGGGCGCGGCCTGGGCCACGCCCACCGTTCGGGGATCGCGGAGGATCGCTCGCGCTGACTGCATCGGACTGGCGATGCGGCGACGCTAACTGACGGCGCGCGCTCCGCGGTAGCTCGCGAGCGTCACCTCGCTCCAGCGGTGGCCGGCGACCTTGGCCAGGCCGAGCAGCTGCCGGCGTTCGCGCGCTCGGAACGCTTTGCCGTCGCGGCCCAGCACCAGGGCGATGCCGCCGGCAGGAAGCAGAGCGAAGGCGACGTCGTCGGGGCCGGCGTCGCCGTTGGCCGCGGTGGCCGACGACGAGCTGCCGTTGACGAACGCCGACAGCCAGGCAGGCTCCGGCGCGTCACCCGTACCGGCGAGCACCCGGCCATCCTCGACGGACACCACCACCGCCCACTCGGCCGCGAAGTCGCGCAGGGCCTCGGTGGTCAGCACCGCGAGCAGGTCGTCGACGTCGGTCTGCTGAACGAGGAGGGCGGCCGTCTCGAGAGCGTCGAGGCGAGGGTCGGGCAGCGCACCGTCGACGGGTCGCACCTCCTCGACGTCGACACCGTCGACCTCGCCGATCTCCTGGACGAGCAGGGGCACCAGGTTCGCAACAGGCAGCTCGACAGCGAGCTCGTCGATGGCTCGCCCGCCGCCGGTCTCCAGGATGTCGATGCCCACGAGGTCGCCGCGCACGGCGCCGATGCGGCTGGCGACAGCGCCGAGCGCACCCGGGCGGTCCGGTAACCACACGCGAAGGACGTACGTCGGCATGGTCGCAAGCCTACGGACGGTTTGTGAACAGGCGATTACCCGCCTGTTAGCGCTCTATGCCGCTATGCCGCTTCCCACACGTCGGTGACGGCGTCAACACGGACAAAGCTGTCCTGGCCGTTCACGAAGACCCAAAGCTTGGCCCTGCCGGCGAGCACGAGCTGACAGTCGTCGATGCGGGAGCCGTCGACGAGGGCGACGTTCACCTGGCGCCCCTCCAGCCTGCTCAGCGTTGCCCGACGCTCTCTGGTCATCGGGTGTACAGATCGGCGGCCCGGACGGCGCGGGTAATGGGCCATTCGGCCCTTTCCGACGGCGGCTGCATTTTCTCGGGGCCCGTGAGCTCGCCCCGGGTCGGGTCAGCCCTGCCGCACCTCGGTGACGCCGATGGCCGTCGGCAGCAATGCGCCGTCGGAGACGCGGCGCAGGAGGTAGCCGGCCCGGTCGAGGCCGACGACCTCGAAGCCCCCGGCCCACGATCCGAAGCTGTTCCGGACACGCACCCGCGTGCCGCAAGGGAGCCCGGCGGACGCGGGTCGGTTGATCGCTGCTGCGCGGCTCACCACCAAGGTCCTCGACCCTACGGGTGCCCTGCTTGAGATGGAAGATTGACAACGCGTCATTTTTCCGGTGGTTACTGGGCGTTGACACCATGGTCGGCGCGACGATGTCGGCATGCGCACCGAGGATCTGATCCTGATCAGCGTCGACGACCACGTCGTGGAGCCGCCCGACATGTTCGAGCGTCGCATGCCCGACAAGTGGAAAGACGAGGCGCCCCGTCTGATCCACCGTGACGACGGCTCCGACGCCTGGCTGTTCCAGGGCAAGGAGCTCCCCAACATCGGCCTGAACGCCGTCGCCGGCCGCCCGCCCGAGGAGTACGGGCTCGAGCCGACCTCGTTCGAGGAGATGCGAGAGGGCACGTGGGACATTCACAAGCGCGTGCGGGACATGGACGCCAACGGCGTGCTCGGCTCGATGTGCTTCCCGTCGTTTCCCCAGCTCTGCGGCCAGCTGTTCGCCCGCACGAAGGACAAGGACCTCGCCCTCGCCGTGCTGCAGGCCTACAACGACTGGCACATCGAGGACTGGTGCGGCTCGTATCCCGAACGCTTCATCCCCCTGGCGCTGCCCGCCCTTTGGGACGCCGACGTCGCCGCCGCCGAGGTCCGCCGGGTGGCGGCCAAAGGCGTCCACGCCATCTCGTTCTCCGAGAACCCCGAGAAGCTGAAGCTGCCCAGCTTCCACAACGAGTACTGGGACCCGTTCTGGAAGGCGTGTGCCGACGAGGACATGCTCGTCTGTCTCCACATCGGGTCGTCGTCCCAGCTCGTCGTCACCGCGTCGGATGCGCCGATCGACGTGCTGATCACGCTTCAGCCCATCAACATCGTCCAGGCGGCGGCGGACCTCCTGTGGTCACGCGTCCTGCGCACGTTCCCCACGTTGCGCTTCGCTCTGTCGGAGGGAGGCATCGGCTGGATCCCCTACTTCCTCGACCGCGTCGACTGGATCTACGAGCGCCACCATCCCTGGACGGGTCAGGACTTCGGCGACCAGCTCCCGAGCCAGCTGTTCAAGGAGCGCATCGTCACCTGCTTCATCGACGATCCGACCGGGATCGAGATGCGCCACCGCGTCGGCATCGACTCCATCTGTTGGGAGGCCGACTACCCCCACTCGGACTCGACGTGGCCCACGTCGCCCGAGCGCCTGATGAAGTCGCTCGACGGCGTCCCCGACGAGGACATCGAGAAGATGACGTACCGCAACGCCATGCGCCATTACCGATATGACCCCTTTGCCCACACTCCGAAGGAGGAGTGCACGGTCGGCGCTCTGCGGGCGCGCGCGGCCGACGTCGACGTCCGGCCCGTCAGCAAGGGTCGCCGCGAGGTCCACGACGTCATGGCCTCGGATTTGTTGAAAAAGAGGTAACAAATTCGCCGTCCCTGCCCCTACGATGTGCGGCCGGGGAGGGGACGTTGTCAGCCGACTTGCACCACGACGCCACAGCAGCAGTCCGCGAGGCCGACCTTCGGCGGTTCCATCTCGCGCACCTCACGCTGCGCATCCACGCCGACGACATCTGCCGCGGCCTCGCCGCGCTGAAGCCGGGTGAGAACGAGAAGGCCGCCGCCATCGGCCGCCTCTGGATGATCTACGAAGCGGCCGCCCGCGGCCACGACGTCGCCGAGTCGGCGTTGTGCTGGCCGGTCGTCACCGAGCGCG
>JAFASB010000488.1 GCA_019244985.1 Acidimicrobiia bacterium
GCGGCCGGGGCGAAGATCGCCACGATCAACGAGCTGGTCGGCCCAACGGTCGTAGCGAAGGGCGTCGCTACGAGCCGCAAGACCGGCCTGACCCAGGGTCGCACGATCGGTCACCCCGCCCAGCTCGGAGGCGTGCTCGTCGTCGCCCAGGATGGCTCGATCCCTTGGTCGCACATGGCCGACAACGCCAGTGACAACGCCACGCCCGAGGACATCGCCGCCGCGCTCGAGGCCGCCGCGGGTCAGACCACCAGCTAGAGGCGTCCCGACCAGCGCTACAGCCCGGGCGCGTGCGTGCGCGATCATCTGCCGATGCCCGACCTCGAGCTCACCGCGCCGTTCGCGGCCACGGTGATCGCCGTCGGTCACCGCCGGGGCGACCGGGTTCCCGCGGGTGCGGCGTTGATCGTGCTCGAGGCGATGAAGATGGAGCACGAGATCGTCGCCGAAGTCGAGGGCGTCGTTCGAGACGTCGTCGTGTCGGTCGGCGAGACCGTCGACGAAGGGCAGCTACTAGCAGTCGTGAGCGCGAACAGCGACGGCTCGGCGAGCGCCCGACGTGACGCCGCGGTCGACCTCGAAGCCACTCGCGCCGACCTCGAGCTGGTGAGGGCGCGACACGAGCTTGGTCTCGACGCGGCGCGTCCGAAGGCGGTCGCGCAGCGTCACGACGCGGGCAGGCGGACAGCGCGCGAGAACCTCGCCGCGCTCGTGGATCCGGGCACGTTCGTCGAGTATGGGCCGCTGATGTTCGCGGCTCAGGAGGGCCGCCGGCCCAAGCAGGAGCTGCTCGAACGGACGCCGGCCGACGGCCTCGTCGGCGGCATCGGGAACGTCGACGGGCACCGGACGGCCGTGATGTCCTACGACTACACGGTCCTGGCGGGAACCCAGGGGATGCGCAACCACCTGAAGAAGGACCGGCTGTTCGAGGTGGCGGAACGCGGCCGTCTTCCGGTCGTCCTGCTCGCCGAGGGCGGCGGCGGCCGGCCCGGCGACGTCGACTTCCCGGCCGTGGCCGGCCTCGACTGCCGCGCGTTTCACCTGTTCGCGAGGCTCAGCGGGCTCGTTCCGCTGGTGGGAATCGCCTCGGGCTATTGCTTCGCCGGCAACGCGGCTCTGCTCGGCTGCTGCGACGTCGTGATCGCCACCGAGGATTCGAGCATCGGCATGGGCGGGCCGGCAATGATCGAAGGTGGAGGCCTGGGCGTGCATGAGCCGCAGGACGTCGGCCCGATCGAGATTCAGTACGCGAACGGTGTCGTCGACCTGCGGGTGGCCGATGACGACGCGGCTGTGAAGATCGCCAAGCGATACCTGTCGTTCTTCAACGGTCCCGTGGAGCCGGTGGCGCCAGGCGATCAGCGGCACCTGCGCCACCTGATTCCCGAGCAGCGGAAGCGCATCTACGACGTCCGCCGGGTGATCGACGCGCTGTTCGACCACGAATCAGTGCTCGAGCTCCGCCGCGGCTTTGGCCTCGGGATGGTTACCGCGCTGGCGCGTGTGGAAGGACGCCCGCTCGGGGTGATCGCCAACGATCCCTCGCACCTGGGCGGGGCGATCGACGCCCACGGCGCCGACAAGGCGACCCGCTTCATGCAGCTTTGCGACGCGTTCGGGCTGCCGATCGTGTTCCTCTGCGACACCCCCGGGTTCATGGTCGGCCCAGCGGCGGAGCGGACTGCAACAGTGCGCCACTTCGCTCGCATGTTCCTCACCGGCGCCAACCTGCGTATCCCGATCGGCACGGTGGTGCTACGCAAGGGCTACGGGCTCGGCGCGCAGTCGATGGCCGGCGGCGGGTTCAAGGCGCCGCTGTTCACGGTTGGCTGGCCGACAGCCGAATTCGGCGGCATGGGCCTCGAGGGCGCCGTCCGTCTCGGTCTGCGCCGAGAGCTCGACGCGATCGACGACCCCGACGAGCGCGAGCAGGCATTCCAGGCCGCGGTCGCCGCCGCCTATGAGCGCGGCCGGGGGGTCAACATGGCCGCCTATTTCGAGATCGACGACGTAATCGACCCCGCGCACACACGGCCGTGGCTCTCGCTGCTGTTCGACGAGGACCGCTCCCAGGAATGGCGAACGCGCCCCAACAAGATTCGTCCAAACGTCGACGCGTGGTGAAGGTCGCCTATTCGCAGCGCTCGCAGGCGCCCCGCAGCAGCACGTCGTGGCGCTCGACCCGCATCCCGAGCCTCTGCCCCACGCGATCGATCGCGCGCTCGAGCCCGGGATCGTCGAACGCCACCAGGCGCCCGCAACGCTCGCAGATCAGGTGATGATGGTGCTCGCCCGTCGGATCGACGGTCTCGAACCTAGCCTGTCCCTGCCCGACGGTGACCCGCTCGGCGAGCCCGTGCTCGACCAGCAGATCGAGCACTCGGTAGATGCTGGCTCGTCCCGTGGCCTCCCCGCGAGCACGGAGCTCGTCCTCGATCTCGACCGCGCTCAGCGCGCACGGCTGCCGAGCGAGCAGCTCGATCACCCGCTCGCGGGCGCCACCGCGTTGGCGCCCAGCCCTCGCGAGGACCGCACGGGCGTGCTCGCTCCACGCGTGGGGGTTTGCAGAGGACACCGCGTCCAAGGGTAGCGCCCTTCACGGGGAAATAGGAACGAGAATCAGTCTCATATTGTGGTAGCGTGGGCCGGTGGTTTCGGCTCACACACACCGCCGCGGCGT
>JAFASB010000542.1 GCA_019244985.1 Acidimicrobiia bacterium
CTTTGGCAACTGGCGGGCGCGCATGAAGTTGCCGACGTGCAGGACGTAGATGCGTCGCACACCGAGGGCCAGCGCCCTGGAGATCGGCACGTTGTCGACGACGCCGCCGTCGATGTATGTCTCGCCGTCGATCACGACCGGCGGGAAGACGGCGGGCAGCGCGGCCGAAGCGAGGATGGCGTCGGCCGCGAGGCCACGCGTGAACCAGTGGCCGCGACCGGTGTGCAGCGAGGTGGCGTTGACGTGGACGGGGATGGCTGCGTCCTCGAGGTGCGTGTACGGCAGGGTCCGTTCGATCAGCCGCCGAAGGCCGGTGTTGGCCTGGATCGCCTGGCCCTTGCGGCCGAGCATCCACAGCCCCGAGATCCGGCCCGCCGGCCACAGCTCGTCGGCGTCGAGGTTGAGCCAGACATCGCGCATCGTCCGCACGCCTGCCGGCGTCGGGTCGGCGGCCAACCCCGCAGCGTTCAACGCGCCGACCGAGCAGCCGATGACGACGTCGGGCACCACGCCGGCCTCGAAGAGGGCCTTCAGCATGCCGACCTGCACCGCGCCCAGGTTGCCTCCGCCACCAAACACGAAAGCGGTTCCCGGAGTGGGCTTCCGCAAGAGCCGGACCGACATCTGAGAGCTACCCCCCAGCGCGATGGTCGGCTCACAGACCCGTCCAGACCATGGCCCAGCCGGGGCATTTGCCGCGGTTGGGCTGACTAGTCAGCCGGTGACGTGCTCCAGCAGGTAGCCGCGGCCCCGCACGTTCTGGACGTCGAGGCCTGCGGGGCGGAGGCGGCGCCGCAAGCGCGTGAGGTGGACGCGGAGCGCCCCCTCGTTCATGCCCTCCCCGGGCCAGGCGGCCGTCGACAGCGCCCTGCTGGGAACGACCTCTCCGAAGTGCTGCGACAACAGGCGCGCCAGGCGGTGCTCGATCGGAGACAACGCGATCCATCCTGTGCCGTAGCGGAGGCGGCCGTCGGCGCCGATCTTGGGCCCCGCCCGGTGCCTCGAAGACCGAGCTACCAGCGCCAGCACCCGCGCCCGCACGTCAGCGTCTCCGGCAGGCAGGCGCACCCAGTCCTCCTCGCAGCCGACCGTTTCGGGCGCGGGAGTCGCGCCGGGAACGAGCAGCAGCCGCGGCGTTCCGTCTGAGCGCAACCGCTCGAGGAGCGCGGTCTCCTCGGGCCACCGGACGAGACGCACGGTGGCCTCCGGCGCGCCGTCATCTGTGCTGACGCCGACACTTCGACTCACCGTGCTCATTCCGGATTGGCGCCGGCGACGATGGCGGCGCACACCTCCTCGAGGGTGACGGGATCGGTGAGCTTGGAGCCGTCCAGGGCCGTGCGCACGTAGAACGTGTCGACGACCTCGTGGCCGAGTGTCTCGACCTTGGCCGAGAGGATGTCGAGGCCGCAATCGCCGAGGACGCGGGCGACCCGGTGCAGGACACCCGGCCCGTCGTCGGTGCGCACCTCGAGCACGGTCGCCCGCGGTGTGGCGTCGTTGTCGACCACGACGTCCGTGCCCGCGACGGGAGCCCGCCGCGAGCTGCGGACCGACCGCAGCCGGTCGGCGAGGCGGCCGTGGAGGACGGCCGGGTCGTCGAGGGCCGCGGCCAGATCGGTCTCGAGCCGGGCCCAGTCCGGGAAGGCGTCGCGCTCCATGTCGACGTGGAAGACGTCGGCTGCCATCCCGTCCTCGCTCGTCGCCAGGGCACTGCGAACGCCAATGCGATGGAGCGTGAACGTTCCCGCGACGACGGCGAGCAGTCCCGGCTGGTCAGGCGCGACGACCGTGATCGTGCCCCGGTCGGGCACGACCAGCAGCCGCCGTCGGCTCATCAGGCGGCGGAGCTCGGGGGTCGGCGACTCGCGAGGCGGCCCAGGGAGCGCGCCACCGAGCCGATCCCGCGTGCGCAGCACCAGCTCGGCGACGAGCTCTGCCTTCCATTTCGACCAGGCCGTGGGGCCAGTCGCCAGTGCGTCCGCCTCGGTCAAGGCGGCGAGCAGCTCGAGTCGCTCGACGGTGTCGACACGCTTCGCAACGGTGTCGACGGTCGCCGGATCGTCGATGTCGCGCCGCGTCGCAGTCTCGGCGAGCAGGAGGTGGTCGCGCACCAGCAGCTCGAGCGTTTCGACGTCGGCGGCGTCGAACGCCATCCGCCGTGCGATCTCGACGACCATCGCCATGCCGGCCGACGTGTGGTCGCCCGAACCCGCACCCTTGCCGATGTCGTGCAGCAGGGCGCCGACGAGGAGGAGATCCGGGCGGTGGACGCTGCGAACCAGGGCAGCGGCGCCGGCGGACGCCTCGAGCAGGTGCCGGTCGACGGTGTACGTGTGATACGCGTCGCGTTGCGGGCGGTTGCGCACCGCCTCCCACTCCGGCAGGTAGTGGGCGAGCACGCCCACAGCGTCGAGCGTCTCCATGTGCCGTACCGCCGCCGGGCCGCACCCCAGCAAACTCAGAAGAGCGTTGCGGGCGTTGTCAGACCAGCGGACAGCCGTCGACGGCGCCGGCGGCTGCAGGGAGAGGCGGCGCAGGGTGTCGCGCGCGACGGGGACGCCGGCGCGCGCCGCGGCAGCGCACACCCGGAAGGGCAACGAGTCGTCCAGCGCGGGCGAGGCACTCGCCTCGATCGCCATTTCGCCGTCGCGCAGGACGATGTCGGGCTCAATGGCGACGTCGCGTCCGCCCCGACCGCCGGGGCCCTCGAGCGAGGACTCGACGCGGTCCCACACGTCCTCGGCCGCCCACGCGATACGGCGGCCGGCACCCGCAACGGCGAGCGAGAGCGCGGCGCGGTCCTCGATCGCCAAGCGTTCGGCAACCTCGGACTGGTCCTCGCGCCGGAGGACGTCCGATTGACGGCCGGTGACGGCGTGGAGCGCCACGCGCACGTCGAGCAACACGTCGTGCGCGGCGACGAACGCCGCCTCCTCGAGTGCGGGCGCGGCGACCGGCGTCGCCAGGGCGGCCGCCCCGAGTGCCTCCACGTCACGCAAGCCACCGCGCGACTGCTTGAGGTCCGGCTCGAGCAGGAAGGCCACATCGCCCGCTGTGCCCCACCGCTCGACCACGGCCTCGCGCAATCGCCCGAGCGACGTCCGTGGGCGACTCGCCCAGTCCTTCCGTACGCCCTCCAGGGCACGCGCTGCGAGGGAAGTATCGCCAGCCACGGGCCGCGCCGTCAGAAGGCCGAGGGCGACCTTCAGGTCCTTGGTCGCCATCACCATCAGCTCACGCGGCGTCCGCACGCTGTGGTCGAGATGAAGACCGGCGTCCCACACCGGATACCAGATCGCTTCGGCGACACCGCTCACCGACTTGCGGCGGTCGTGCAGGAGCACGAGGTCGAGGTCGCTGGCCGGGCACAATTCGCGGCGCCCATACCCCCCGACCGCCAGGAGGGCGACCCCGTCGACCTCCCTACCGAGCGCCGCGGCGAACAGCAGGCGGAGCCACTCGTCCACCGCCTCGGCATAAGCCTTCGTAAAGGCCCGGCCGCCGAGACCGGCAGCGAGCAACCCCGCCCGCAGTTCGCGGAGGTCGACGGCGCTCACGCTGACCTCCGATGTCGTCATGGCATCCGGGCGCTACAGCGCTTCGGTCCCGACCTCTCCGGTGCGCACGCGCAAGGCCCGGTCGACGTCGACGGCCCAGATCTTGCCGTCGCCGATCTTCCCGGTGCGCCCGGTGGTGGCGATGATCTCCATGACTTTGTCGACGTCAGCCGTCTCGACGAGCACCTCGAGCTTCACCTTGGGGACGAAGCTCACCTGGTACTCACCGCCCCGGAAGGTCTCACTCTTGCCGCCTTGGCGGCCGTAGCCCTGCACCTCCGAGACCGTCATGCCGACGATCCCGGCGCCGCGGAGAGCGTCTTTGATCTCCTCCAGCTTGAACGGCTTCACCACCGCAGTAACGAGATGAATCACGTTGTCTCCTTGCGTCCTAGACGGGTTCTCTGTCGGCGGGAACGGGTGCGCTTGTCGCTCTGTCAACGGTGCTCAGGTCTCGTCCCGAACCGAGGAGTGTCGTGTAGCTCACACCTTGGCCGAACTCCATGTGATAGGCGGGCGTGCCGTGCTCGTGGATGTCGAGACCCTCGAGCTCGCCATCCCTCTGGAGGCGCAGGTTCCACGTGCCCCTGATCGACTTGATGCCGAACATCAGCAGCAGGCTGAACCCGAACACCACAACCACACACGTGGCGCTGCCGATCAGCTGTGACTGCAGCTGGGCCGTGCCGCCTCCGTAGAACAGGCCCTTTATCAATGTGGACTTGTCGACGCCGTCGGCCGTCGGGACCCCGTACTTGCCCACGGCGAACAGCCCGAGGCTGAGCGTGCCCCAAACGCCGGCGAGGCCGTGGACCGGCCAGGCACCGATGGGGTCGTCGATGCGCCAGTGCTCGAGCAGGTCGATGCCGAGGGGCACGACGATGCCCGCCACCGCACCGATGGCGATGGCTCCCGCAGGCGAGACCCAGTAGCAGGGACACGTGATGGCGACGAGGCCCCCGAGGAAGCCGTTCACCGATATGCCAAGGTCCCACTTCTTCGTGCGCGGATAGACGAACAGCACCGCAGCCATCCCCGCCGCGCACGCGGCCAGCGTGGTGTTGGCGGCGACTCGACCGATGCCCTGCCAGTCCATGGCCGAGAGCGTCGAGCCCGGGTTGAACCCGTACCAGCCGAACCACAGGATGACGCCGCCGATGGCGCCCCAGGTCAGGTCGTGCGGCGGCAGCGGACCACCGCCGTCCCGCTTGAACACCCGGCCGATGCGGGGACCGAGGGCGATGGCACCGGCGAGGGCGATGAAGCCGCCGACGGTGTGGACCACCGTCGAACCGGCGAAGTCACGGAAGACCGTGCCGCCGGCCAGGCCGTGGAACCACCCCATGCTGTTGCCCAGCCAGCCACCCGGACCCCAGGCCCAATGGCCGAAGATCGGGTAGATGAAGCCCGACACCGCGATGGAGTAGAGGATGTCGCCCTTGAACGACGTGCGCCCGACCATCGCCCCCGAGGTGACCGTCGAGGCCGTGTCCGCAAACGCGAACTGGAACAGCCAGAACGCCAGGAAGGACACCTTCGTCGTGCCATACGCCGCGGTCATGCCGTGCAGGAAGAAGTACTGGTGGCCGATCAGGCCGTTGCCGGCACCGAACTGGAACGCGAAGCCGATCGCCCAGTACAGGAGCCCGCACAGGCATGTGTCGAACACGCACTCCAGGAGCACGTTCACGGTCTCCCTCGACCGGGCGAAGCCCGCTTCGAGGCCCATGAACCCCGCCTGCATGAAGAACACCAGGAAGGCGGTGACGAGGACCCAGATCGTGTTCACCGGGCTCACGAAGTCGTTCGCCTTGTGAATGATCGGCTCCGCGCCCTGTGCCCATGCTGCGCTCTCGAAGAGCCAGGCAAAGATCTTCATGGCGCCTAGGACGCCGACGATGCCCAGCATCTTGCCCCCGAGAATGACCGCGACGAGCCGCCGCGTGTCCTTCTCCTCCCTCAGTCGCCGTAGTTTCATTCGCATGGCGGCGACCGTAGGGAAGACATGTTTCGGATCCGTTTCCTGGTAGTTACGATCGACGCGCCGGCTGTTACGAGAGCGTTGCGGCGCCTCGGCGCCCTGCTCGCCGCCTTCGCACTCCTCGCGACTGCGTGCAGCTCGGGGGGCGGCCACACGAGCTCGACGTCGACGAAGACGTCGGCGCCGCCCGCGCTCGGAAAGCCGAATCCCTTGGGTGCCAAGTGGGACTGGACGAGGCTCGACGCCTTCAAGCCCTACCTGGCGTCGCTGTCCGGCGGGGCGACGTTCTACGACTTCGCCTGGTGCGACGTCGAGCCCACCGAGGGGAAGCGCGACTGGTCGGCGGTCGATTCGGTAGCCAACGACGCACGCGCCCTCGGCTTCCAGCTGTACCTGAAGATCCGCACGGGCGCGTGCTGGGCGACCGTGGACTCGAGCGGTGACACCGGTCGCCGGCGGCGCGCCCGCAAGGACGTCTCGTCGATGCCCGTCGACATGGCGAAGTACGAGGCGTTCGTCTCGGACACCGTGAAGCACTTCTCTCCGCTCGGGGTGCACGAATACGCCATCGAAAACGAGGTGAACGCTCCGCTCCACTGGGCGGGTACGAGCGCCGAGTACGTCACCCTCGTCACCGCGGCCGGCCGTGCCATCCACGACGCCGACGCCGGTGCGCGCGTTGTCGACGGCGGCCTCGGCAGCACGGTGTACGGCGACGCCATCGCGCGCCGGTTGCTCGACCAGGGCAAGGACAGCGACGCGGTCAGCGCCTACCAGCGGTACTACGCGCGGCGCTTCGCGGTGCGGGCCCAGCAGTTGCCCGAGGCGAGCGATCCAAGCGAGCTGCGCAACGTTCTGAGCAGCGGCCAGGCGGTGCGCAACCTCGAGTACTTCGACGCCACCATGCGGCTGGCGCAGGACAAGGTGGTCGACGACTTCCAGGTCCACTTCTACGAGCGGTACGACAACGTCGCCGCTCTGGTCGACCTCCTGCACGCGTCACTCCCGAGCGCGCTGCCCATCCAGGCGTGGGAGGTCGGAGAGTTCTGGCCCGACGCGCCGAGCGACGAGGCGACCCACGCCAACGAGTTGCAGAAGGCCGTGAACGCCTTGCTCGACGGCGGCGTCCAGCGCGTCATCTGGCTCCCGCTCGCCTACAACCCGAGCGGGCGCAACGCCAATGAGCTGCGGTTCGGTCTCGTCGACCCCGACGGGCACGTGCGCCAGAGCGGGACGGTGTTCGCCCAGATCGCTGCCGCCCACGCGCGAGCCTGATCCACGGATGGGCGAGTTCAGCGAGAAGGCGGCGCGGCATCTGCGATGGGCGCGCCAGGGCGGGCTGTCGTCACTCGTCGAGGAGGACGATCTCCGTCCGGTCGCTCGCGCAGGCAGGGCGTGGCGCAAGTGGCGCTGGCGGCGCGCGCACGGCGTCGACGCCGGCACGGCGATGCCGGTCTGGCTCGTCGGCGTGCAGCGGTCGGGGACGAACATGGTCGTGCGCGGGCTGGAGGAGAGCCCCGAGGTCGAGGTCCACAACGAAAACGACGGCAGGGCCTTCGAGCGCTTCCGCCTTCGATCCGACCCCGTGGTGCGCAAGATCGTGGTCGAGAGCGGTCACCGCTACGTGCTCTTCAAGCCGCTGTGCGACTCGCACCGCGTCGACGAACTGCTCGCTCTCGACACGCCCACCCCCGGACGCGCCATCTGGGCCTACCGCGGCGTCGACGGCCGCGTGCGGTCCGCGCTCGCGAAGTTCGGCGACACCAACCTGCGGGTGCTCACCGAGATCGCGGCCGGGCGCGGCGCCGGCCTGTGGCAGTCCCAACGCCTCTCGCCCGACAGCCTGGAACTGCTCCGCAGCTTCGACTGGGCGTCGATGGACGCAGCGTCGGCCGCCGCTCTGTTCTGGTACCTCCGCAACCAGCTGTTCTTCGATCTCGGCCTCGACCGCCGCACCGACGTGCTGCTGTCGAGCTATGACGCGGTGGTGGCCGATCCCGAAGCAGGGACGAAGGCGATGGCGTCGTTCCTCGACCTCGCGTGGCACCCGGGCCTGGCCGCCCACATCGAACGCCGTACCCCGAAGGACGTAGCTCCGCTCGAGCTGGAACCGCGCGTCCGCGGGCTGTGCGACGAGCTCGGCGCACGGCTCGACGCCGCGGCCGCCGTGCAGGCCCCCTGACGATCAGGCGGTCGCCGGCGCCCCCTCGGAGCGACGGCGCGGGCCGCTCCTGCGAAGGCCATCCCAGACCTCACGGCCGAACAGGTAGCCGACGGCGACGAACAGGCCGCCGGCCGCGCCGCCACCCGCGGTCGTGAGGACATCGGTGTAGGGGAACGACCGGTGAACCTTGCCGACAACAAGCGAGCTCTGCGGCCCCGCCGCCGCGAGCTGCAGGGAGGCGTCGTGCTCGTGCTGCTCGGCGACCTTGCGGAGATTGACGGCGCGTCGGCGGACGTCGACCAGCGAGAGGTACTGACCTTCGAGCTTGGCAATGCTGGCGAGCTGGGTCTGGGCGGCGGCCACCTGCTGGTTGATCTGGGCGGCACCCGTGGTGTCCTTGGCCCGCGCCGCCGTGGCCTGGAGGCCTGGGAGCCCACGGGACAGCGCGGCGTATGCGTCCTGCGGCGTCCTGCCGCCGGTCTGAACGCTGATCGCGTGGAGACCGTCGTCGGCCTGGTCGACCTGCTTCTGGGCGGCGTCGACCTCTCCCTTCGCGACGTCGTACTGGCTCTGGAACAGGAAGTGGAGGGCGTCGGCAGCAGCAGCGGTGACGACAGGGACGGCCTGCTTCTTCTTCGTCGTGGTGTACGTGACGTGGACGAAGGCGCTCGTGCCGACCTGCCCGACCTTCAGGCCACCGCGTACCTGCGGGGCCCGGACGCCGGTCTCGCTTGCGACCTGGTCGACGAGCCGGTTGGTCCGCAGCGCCCCCGTCACGTTGTTGACGAAGAACTTGTCTGCGTCGGACCCCCGGTACTGGTTGGTGCGCACCCCGCCCACCAGAGCCGTGGGGACGATCGTGGCGGTAGCGGCGTACTGCGTCGGCCGTAGCACGTAGTAAGCGAGCGGCACGAGGCCCGCTATCAGGGGCACCAGGACGAGCACCCAGAAGCGCCTGCCGATGGCCTTGAAGTAGTCGAGAATTTCCATTTTCCGTGCCGGGGCCGTTCTGGGCCGGCCGATAGCATGACGCACTCGCCGGGCGGTCGGGGACCGCCCAGTCCTAGCAGTCCCCGCCTGAGGGGCACCAACGGATGGCAACCGCCGAACTCACGAGCTACCGCATCGTCGACTGGAAGAGGATCGCGACCTTTGCCGCCGTCGTCGTCGCCGCCGTGCTGGCGGCCGCGGCAGGGATGGGCGCCGGGAACGGCTCGAAGAGCGCCGTGGTTCTCCCCGTCGCCATCGGCGCCGGCCTGATCCTGGGCGTCCTGGCCCTCACCAGATTCCAGATCTACGTGGTGGCCATGCTGGTCACCCGGGCCAGCCTCGACCTGGCCAAGCTCAGCCAGCGCACGGCGGGCACCACCTCGGTCGGGGCGTCGTCGCGCGCGCTCGACCCGTCGAGCATCCTCGCTGTGCTGTTCCTGCTTGCGGCCGGTGTCTGGCTGGCCGCCCAGCACCGCCATCAGGGTTCGCTGCCGGGTTCACCGCTGCGGCGCGCCCTCGTCCTGTTCCTGGCCGCCGGAGCCGTGAGCGTCATCGGCTCGAACAACATCACGTCGAGCGCCCTCGAGACCCTTCGCATCTGCGCCATCGTCGCCATGTTCACGGTGCTGGAGCAGATGATCACCAGCCTCACCAGGGCGAAGCAGATCCTCGCCGCCTGCCTCTTCGCAGCGGTGATCCCGCTGCTCTATACGACGTACGGGTTCCTCACCGGCCACCCGCATTCGGACCTCAAGGGCGGCTACACGCGGATCTCCGGGACGTTCAACCAGTCGAACGACTTCGGCCGGTTCCTGATGTTGATGATCATCATGGGCGCCGCCATCTACCCACACGTCGAACGCAAGTGGCGCAACGCCCTCGTCGTCATGCTCGGCCTGTCGTCGGTCTACCTGTTCCTCACCTACACACGGAGCGCGCTGGTCGCGACCGCGCTCGGCCTGTTCATCGTCGGGCTCGTCCAGAGCAAGAGGCTGGTCGGCGCCCTCTTCGTCGTCGGCCTGTGCGGCCTCCTCGTCGTGCCGTCGCTCTCGGGACGCTTCAGCGACCTCACGCAGTATCAGAGCAAGCAGCTGGCCCAGACCGGCGGCAGCAACGGCGGCAACACCTTGGCGTGGCGGCTGTCTTACTGGACCGAGGTGCTTCCCCTCGCCAACTCCAACCCGATCACCGGCATCGGGCTGAACGAGACCAAAGCCAATACCACGCAGGCCAAGCAGCCCCACAACGACTTCATCCGTGCGTACGTAGAGACCGGACTCGTCGGGCTAGCGGCCTATCTGGCGGTGCTCACGTCCCTTGTGATGCTGGGCTGGCGAGCGGTCAAACGCACGAAGAAGGGCACGTTCGAACAGGGGGTCAGCGCCGGTTTTCTCGGCTGTGCGTTCGCGTTCATCGCCGTCAGCCTGGTCGCCAACGTGACCTCGAACGTGGTCAACCTTTGGTACTTCATCGCCTTCGCGGCGTGTGCCTCGGCGATCCTCAAGATCGCCGACAATCCGGAGACGATGGCCGTCCTCCCGGCCCCCGGCCTGAGGTAGCGGCGGGGTAACGTGTCTGCGGCCGGTTCCCTACGGCCGCCCCGGCGAGGAACCAGGAGAAGTACGTGGAGCTCAGGGATTATCTCGACATTCTCAAGCGGCGCAAGAACATTCTGATCGCCGTCCCCGCGGTCGCCATTCTCCTGGTCGTCGGCATGATCGTCGTCAAGCCCAAGCAGTACCAGGCGACCGCCACCGTCGCTGCCCCCGCCCTCGTCGGCGGAGCCAGTGCGAATCAGTACAGCGGCGCCAACGGACCCAAGTCGTTCGTCGCCAACTTCACCGCTGCAGTCAACTCGCCGCCAGTAGTCGACCAAGTGGCTCGCGAGACCGGCGTCGCCAAGAACCAGATCAAGTCCGGTACAGCGGCGAACGAAGTCGGGACCAGCAGCATCATGGAGGTCGTCTACAAGACGGCGAAGCGCAAGGACGCGTTCCCCGTCGCCCAGGCCGCAGCCTCGGACACCATCTCCTTCTTGTTCAAGACTCAGGTGCAGCTCGCCCAGGGACCGGTCGACTCGGCCAAGGCGAACCTGGCCAACGTCGAGGGTCAGATCGCCGACCTCGGCAAGAGCAGCGGGCTCGTCGTCCCCGACAAGGACTACGAGGTGCGGGCCCAGGCCATCGCCAGCCTGCAGAGCGCGCAGGCCCAGGCGCTGGCCAACGGCCAGGGCACCACTGCGGCCCACCTGCAGACGCAGATCGATCAGATGAAGGGTCAGCTGGCGGCCATCGCCCCGCAGGTGCAGCAGTACACGGCCCTGCAGACCCAGAAGGACGCCGCGGTCACCCAGCTCAACCAGGCGCAGCAGTCGCTGCAGCAGGCCCAAAGCCAGCTCCAGGCCGCCGACCCGAAGCAGGTCGTCTCGATGGGCAAGGTTCACTCCGTGTCCGTGATCGGCGACGTCGTGCAGAAGGGCGGTGTCTCCCTGTTCGCCGGCTTGTTCCTGGCCCTCGGCATCGTCGCCGCCCTGGAGCTGCTCGAGCGCTACCGCCAGCCGGCGGCCGTCGAGGTGCCCGCCGAATGGACCAAGCCCGCATCCGGACAGGAACCGTTCCCGTCACGGGTCTGAGCGTCGACGGGACTCGCGTCCCGGCCACAGCCAAGCCAGACGCCAGCGGCGCTGCCGACCGCGGTCTTCCGCGGTCGATCCGACGGCCGCTCACCGCGGCCCGCGTCCTCCTCCGGCGCCCCACCGCCCGCCTGCGCGCCGAGCCCGACTTCCTGATCGTCGGCGCCCAACGGAGCGGCACGACGTCGCTGTTCCGATACCTGGCCGAGCATCCCACGGTCAAGCCGCCCGTGCGCAAGGAGATCCAGTACTTCTCGCTCAACTACGCGCGGGGCGACGACTGGTACCGCACCCACTTCCCCCTCGCCGGCCGCCAGCGCGTCACGTTCGAGGCGACGCCCTATTACCTCTTCCACCCGGCGGCGCCGGAGCGAGCAGCGAAGAGCGTGCCCGGCGCCAAGGTGATCGCCCTCCTCCGCGACCCGGTGACGCGTGCCTTCTCCCAGTGGCAGCACAACGCGTCGCGGGGACTCGAGCACCTGGGGTTCGAGGCGGCCCTCGACGCCGAACCCGAGCGCCTGGCGGGTGAGGAAGAACGACTGCGCGCCGACGCGTCCTATGGCAGCGACGCCCACCGGCTCTGGTCGTACGCGGCGCGCGGCGAGTACGCAACGCAGGTCGAGCGCTGGCTGGCGCACTACCCGCGGGAGCGGGTGCTGGTGCTTCGCAGCGAAGACCTCTACGAGAAGCCGAGGGAGACCTACGAGCGCACGCTCCACTTCCTCGGGCTGTCGCCGCTCGACCTCCCCGCCTATCCGCGTTACACACGGCGGGCGTCCGATGCGCGGATGACCGACGCCGCCCGGACGCGGCTCACGACCTACTTCCGCCCGCACAACGAGCGGCTGGCGGCGTTGATCGGCGAAGACGTGTGGTGGGCGACCGTATGACCGGGGTCGCCACGCCCCCGCCTCCTCCGCGCGACGAGGCCGACGAGGCCGAGGAATCCGAGCGGGAGATTCTCGGTATCGCCCGGGGCGGCGCGCTGAACATCGGTGGTCAGCTCTGCAGCCAGACCTCCTTCTTCCTGATCACCCTCGTGATCGCCCGCACGCTCGGCCAGGCCGACGTCGGCGTCTACGCCCAGGGCTTCGCGTTCCTCACGCTGCTCGGGCTGCTTTCCCTGAGTGGGTTCCGCGCCGGGCTCACGCGATTCGTCGCCGTCCATCTGGCCGAGCGGCGGTGGGGCGCGGTGCGGGGAACGGTGCGCCTAGGCCTGGGGCTCAGCGCAGGGGGGTCCGCGGTCCTGGCCGTCCTGCTGTTCGCGCTTGCATCGACGCTCGGCTCGAGCGTGTTCGGCGACCAGAACGTCGGCATCGCTCTCCGATATGTGGCCGTGACCCTCCCGGCGTCGGTCTTCATCGACGCCGCCCTGTCCGCGACCCAGGGGTTCAAGACGATGAAGCCCTATGCGACGGTGGGGCTGATCTTCGAGCCGGGCCTGCGCCTGGCACTCACCGGCGCGGCGCTGGCCCTTGGATGGGGCCTCCGCGGGGTCCTCGTCGCCCTCGTGGTGTCCAACTATGTAGGCGCCGCTCTGGCCGCGATCGCCCTCTGGCGACTCATGCGCATCCCGCACGAGACACCCCGCTACGACATCCGCGAGCTGTTCGTGTTCTCGGTCGTGAGCTGGATGGCGTCGCTGGCTTCGGCCGGTCTGATCTGGGCCGACACCATCCTGCTCGGCGCCTACAAAACCAGCGCCGACGTTGGGCTGTACCAGGTGGCCACCCGCATGGTGATGCTGGCGGCCTTCGTGATGACGCCGGTGAACGCCGCCTTCGCACCGAGGATCGCCGACCTCTACCAGCGCCACCGCATGAAGAGCCTCCGGGACACGTACGTGGCGGCCACCAGCTGGATCCTGCGTCTGTCACTACCCGCATTCGTGCTGTGCGTCGTCATGCCCAAGGAGTTGCTGTCGCTGTTCGGCCACCGCTTCGACGTGAGCTCCGCCATCACGGTCGTCGTCGTCCTGTCAGTCGGGAAGCTCGTCGACAGCGCCACGGGTCCCTGCGGGCTCATGCTCAACATGTCTGGCCGGCCGGGCTACAGCCTCTTCGACAACGTGCTGGTGCTCGTCGCCAACATCGGTCTGAACATCTGGCTGATTCCGCATCACGGCATCGTGGGGTCCGCCTACGCGTGGGCCATCTCGCTCGCCCTGGTGAACGTCCTCCGGGTAGTGCAGGTGAAGCAGGTTCTCGGCATGGTCCCGTTCGGGATCGGGGAGCTCAAGGCCGTGGTCGCCGCTCTCGCAGCCGGCGTCGTGACCTACGCGATCGGCGAGTGGCGCGGCGTCGTCGAAATCGGCACCCTTGTGCTCGGCGGTGTGGCCCTCTGCGTGACGTACGTGGCCGTCGTGGCCGCGCTCGGCATCACCAGTGACGACAGGCTGATCCTCGACGCCGTCCGGGGCCGCCGGAAGCTGGCGACACCGTGAGTACGCGCGTGCTGTACATCGCCGGCACCGGCCGCAGCGGCTCGACACTCCTCGCTCGCATCCTGCACGCGTCGGGTGGGGTGTTCGCTGGCGGCGAGCTCCGATACGTATGGCAGCGCGGGGTGCTCGAGGACCGCCTCTGCGGCTGCGGGGAACGGTTCAGCCGCTGTCCGTTCTGGACCGACGTCATCGACAGAGGCTTCGGCGGACCCGCGCACGTCGACGCCCAGAAGGTGGTCGCCGAGCAACGGGCACTGACACGACTGCGCCAGGTGCCGAAGATCCTGACCACCGGCGGCGGCGGCGTCTCCGGTGAGTACCTGCACACGCTTTCCAAGCTGTACAGCGCCATCGCCCAGGTGTCGGGCTGCGAGCTCATCGTCGACTCCTCCAAGCTGCCGTCGTATGGCTGCGTGCTCGGGCAGGTCCCGGGCCTCGACGTGCGCTTCGTCCACCTCGTCCGCGACCCCCGGGGCGCGGCGTACTCATGGACCCGAGCCAAGGCGCTGCCGGACGCCAAC
>JAFASB010000255.1 GCA_019244985.1 Acidimicrobiia bacterium
GCGCCGTGCTCGTCACCGCCGGAACGGGCGTGCCCACCAGTGGACTGATCCTGACGTCGGACAACTAGTGCGCCTCGTCTTCACACCCGAGCAGGAGGCGCTGCGGGCCGAGCTGCGCTCGTACTTCAAGGAGCTGCTGCCTCCGGAGGTGGCGTCGCAGATTCACTTCGGCGAGTCCGGCGGCGAGATGTACCGCAGGGTCATCCGGCAGATGGGTACGGACGGGTGGCTCGGGATCGGCTGGCCCAAGGAGTACGGCGGCCAGGGTCGCTCGCCGGTCGACCAGTTCATCTTCTTCGACGAGGCGGTGCGCGCCGGCGCGCCGATCCCGCTGGTCACGCTGAACACCGTCGGCCCCACGCTGATGGTCTTCGGTACCGATGAACAGAAGGATCGCTTCCTTCCCGCGATCCTCGGCGGGGAGTGCCACTTCGCCATCGGCTACACGGAGCCCGGCGCCGGCACCGACCTCGCGTCGCTGCGCACGCGTGCGGTGCGCGACGGCGACGAGTACGTCGTCAACGGCAACAAGGTCTTCACCACCGGCGCTCACGACGCCGACTTCATCTGGCTCGCCTGCCGGACCGATCCCGACGCGCCCAAGCACAAGGGCATCTCGATCCTGCTCGTCGACACCACGCTGCCCGGCTACAAGGTCACGCCGATCATCACCGTCGCCGACGGCCGCACCAACGCCACCTACTTCGACGACGTGCGCGTCCCCGCGTCGATGCTCGTCGGCGGCGAGAACAACGGCTGGAAGATGATCACCACC
This sequence comes from Acidimicrobiia bacterium, assembly GCA_019244985.1. Taxonomy (GTDB): domain Bacteria; phylum Actinomycetota; class Acidimicrobiia; order Acidimicrobiales; family AC-14; genus CADDZP01. Next base: position 776 of record JAFASB010000255.1, read on the forward strand.
CAACTCAACCACGAGCGCGTCGCCTTGTCGCCGCCGGGGCGTCTCCAGCGCCGGGCCGAGCTCGTGCGCACGTGGGCCCAGGAGACCCGGCTTCCCGACGGCCGGCGGGTGATCGACGAGGAGTGGGTGCAGGTCGCCTTCGCCCGAGTGCACGCCAAGCTCGAGGCCAACCGTCTGATGAGCCTGCAGGTCGTCTCCGAGATGGAGCAGGGCCAGGTGAACCCGGCCGACGCCTCGTCGGTGAAGGTTTACGGCAGTGAGGTCTCCATCGAGATCTACGGCCTGCTCTCCCAGATCCTGGGCGCCCAGGGCTACCTCGAGGAGGGCTCGCCGGGCGCCGTCGTCAAGGGCGAGATCGAGAAGTCCTGCCGCCAGGTCCTCGTCAACACCTTCGGCGGCGGCGTCAACGAGATCCAGCGGGAGATCATCGCCATGGCCGGCCTCAAGATGCCCCGCGCTCAGCGCTAAAAGTTTCGTTCTTGCGCTGGATAACCGGCTCCTCGCCGGTTATCCACCCCGAGAACGAGCTTGAACTTGCTAGATGGAACGTGTTCTAGTTTCGGAGTAGCCTGCCGGCATGGCTGAACCGGTGATCGTCGAGGCGGCGCGGACCCCGATCGGGAAGCGCAACGGCTGGCTGTCGGGACTGCATCCCACCGAGCTGCTGTCCGCAGCGCAGATCGAGGTGGTGAAGCGGGCCGGCATCGACCCGGGCGACGTCGAGCAGATCGTCGGCGGGTGCGTCACCCAGGCCGGCGAGCAGGGTGCCAACGTCACGCGCAACGCATGGCTGTCGGCCGGCTACCCGTTCGAGGTGGCGGCCACGACTGTCGACTGTCAGTGCGGTTCGGCCCAGCAGGCCAACCACCTGATCGCAGGCCTGATCGCTGCTGACGCCATCGACATCGGCATCGGCTGCGGTGTCGAGGCGATGAGCCGGGTCGGGCTCGGCGCCAACGTCCTGAACGGTCCGGGCTCGCCGCGGATCGAGAGCTTTGCCTACGACTCGCCCGACCAGTTCACGGCCGCCGAGCGCATCGCCCAGAAGCGGGGCATCACGCGCCAGGACGTCGACGAGTTCGCTCTGAGCTCGCAGCAGAAGGCGGCACGGGCGTGGGAAGAGGGCCGTTTCGAGCGGGAAGTCATTCCCATGGAAGTCGAGGGCGAGGTCGTTCGCAAGGATCAGGGCCTGCGCGAGACCACCATGGAGGCCCTCGGCAAGCTCAACCCGGTGCTGCCCGACGGCATCCACACGGCGGGCAACAGCTCCCAGATCTCCGACGGTGCCGCTGCCGTGCTCTGGATGTCGTCGGACAAGGCCAAGCAGTTCGGCCTCAGGCCCCGCGCCCGCGTGCTGGCCCAGGCGCTCGTCGGCTCCGACCCGTACTTCCTGCTCGACGGTCCGCCGGAGGCGACCGAGCGGGTGCTGAAGAAGGCGGGCATGTCGAAGAACGACATCGACATCTTCGAGGTGAACGAGGCGTTCGCATCGGTGGCCCTGTCGTGGTCACGCGTCATCGAGCCGGACATGGACAAGGTCAACGTCAACGGCGGCGCCATCGCTCTCGGCCATCCGGTCGGTGCCACCGGCAGCCGGCTCATCACCACCGCCCTCCACGAGCTCGAGCGCACCGACAAGAGCACAGCGCTGATCTCCATGTGCTGCGGCGGCGCACTCGCCACCGGCACGATCATCGAGAGGATCTAACCGAGGCGATGGCGCAAGCGGCCGCTGAGTCCAAGCGGGCCCGCAACCAGGCTGCGAGGCGCGAGCGCGTCATCGCCGCCGCCGTCGACCTGGCGTCGGACGGCGGCTACGACGCCGTCCAGATGCGCGACGTCGCCGCCCAGGCCGACGTTGCCCTCGGCACCCTGTACCGCTACTTCCCGTCGAAGGACCACCTGCTGATCGCCGCCCTGGCCGAGCAGGTGTCGAGTCTGCAGCGCCGGCTCTTGCAGAAGCCGCCCCGCGGGACGGAGGCTGCCGATCGCGTCGTCGACGTGCTGCGCCGGGCCTGCCGTGCCCTCGAGCGCGAGCCGCAGCTGACCGCGGCTCTCGTCACCGCCCTCTCGTCAGCGGACCCTTCGGTGGCCGAAGCCAAGCAGGAGGTCAACGACATCCTCGCTTCGGTGATCGAGAACGCCGCAGACCACGACGCCCTCGCGCAGCGCGAGGGCGTCGTCAGGGTCTTGAGCCACGTGTGGTTCGCGGCGCTCGTGTCGTGGGTCGGCGGCATGGCCCCCACGGGTCAGATGGGCGACGACCTCGACATCACCGCCCACCTGATCCTGGACCGCTAGGAGCTACTTCTGACCTCCGGGGGCGCTGCCGTTCTTGTCGCCGGAGCGCTGGCCGACCATCAGGGCGTTGCCGTCCTTGCTCAGGACGAGCGTCTCCTTGCCGGTCTGCAGCTGCGAGGCGTCCTTGACCCCGCGGTAACGGGTGGTGCTGGTCAGCTTGACGCTCACCTGCTTGCCGTCGGGGCGGGTGATCGTGAGGGTGTCGCCCGAGACGCTGTCTTCCTTGCCCCGGTCGTAGGTCACGTTCTGGAAGCCGTCCTTGCCGCGGACGACGACGTCGCCGTGGACCACACGCCGGAAGATGCCTTTGGCCCGGCCGTCCTTCCCTTGCGCAGCAGGACC
>JAFASB010000275.1 GCA_019244985.1 Acidimicrobiia bacterium
CGGCAGACGTACGCCATGCCGTCCTTCCGGTCGGCAAACAGCGGAGAGTCGTAGCGCTCCCCCCACGCCAGCACGGCATTGGGGAGATACCGCTCCTGCACGGCGGCCACCAGGTCGCGACGCTCGCCGGTGACGACGATCTCCGTCGTGCCCGAGGTCGACAGGTCGACGGCCTCCAACATGTGGGCGAACGCGATCGGTTGGCGCGCCATGGGGTCGGCGAGAAGTCGGAGGATGGCGTCGGCCCGTTGTTCGTACTCGTCGTTCCCGGTGAGGGCCGCGAGGCGGAGTAGCGAGAGCGTGGCGACGGCGTTGGCCGACGGAAGCGCACTGTCGAGGATGTCCTTCGGCCGGGTGATCAGCTGCTCGGCGTCCCGGCCGTTCGTGAACAGGCCCCCGTGGGAGTCGTCCCAGAACAGCTCGACCATGGCATCGGCGGTGCGCCTGGCCTCGGCGATCCACCTGCCTTCGCCGGTGGCCTCGGCCAGGCGCGTGAAGGCGTCAACCAGCGCCGCATAGTCGTTGGCGTAGGCGAGGTGGTTGGCGCGGCCGCCCTGCCAGGCGCGCAGCCAGCGGCCGTCCTCGCGTCGGAGCTGGCGCAGGAGGAACTCGCCGGTCTGGACGGCCTGGGCGAGCCATTCGCCGTTGTTGGTCGCGGCGGCGGCTTCTGCGAGCGTCGACAGGAAGAGCGCGTTCCACTCGGTGAGAACCTTGTCGTCGAGACCCGGACGCACACGTTTGAGGCGGGCCTCGAAGAGTCGCTCGCGGGTCCGCTCGATGTGCGGTGGGCGGACGAGGTCGCCGCGGACCGAGCGGTGGAGAATGTTGGCGCCCTCAAAGTTGCCGGCGTCGGTGACATCCCACCATTGGAGAGCGGCGGGCGCCTCGTCGGCGCCCAGGACGTCCTCGATCTCGTGCGGGCGCCAGACGTAGAACTTGCCTTCCTCGCCCTCGGAGTCGGCGTCCTCCGCGGAGTAGAGGCCGCCGCCGGGATGACGGAGGTCGCGCAGGACGTAGCCGATCGTCTCCTCCACCACCTGGCGATAGCGGGGCTCGTGGGTCAGCTGCCAGGCGTGCAGGTAGACCCGCCCGAGCATCGCCTGGTTGTAGAGCATCTTCTCGAAGTGGGGGACCAGCCAGTACGGGTCGACCGAGTAGCGGGCGAAGCCGCCGCCGAGGTGGTCATAGATGCCGCCCGAGGCCATGGCATCGAGGGTGGTGGTGACGATGGCCAGGATCTCGGGGCGGTCGCCGTGCGCGGCGGCACGCAGGAGCAGCTCGAGACTCGACTCCTGCGGGAACTTGGGGGCTTGCCCGAAGCCGCCCCACTGGCTGTCGAACTGGCTGCGCAGGGAGCCGATCGCGGTGTCGAGCACCGTGCGGTCGACCGGTGCGTTTGCCGGCGCCAGGTGCGCCACCTGCCCGAGCGCCTCGGTGAGACGCCCTGCCTGCTCGTCGACCTCTCCGCGGCGTTCCTTCCACGCGTCGTCGATCGCCTCCAGGACCTGCACGAACGCCGGCATCCCGTGCCGCGGCTCGTTCGGGTAGTAGGTGCCGCCGTAGAACGGCTGCTTCTCTGGCGTGAGGAAGACCGTCATCGGCCACCCGCCCTGACCGGTCAGCGCCTGCACCGCCTCCATGTAGATGCTGTCGACGTCGGGCCGCTCCTCGCGGTCGACCTTGATGTTGACGAACAGCTCGTTCATCACGGCCGCCACCACCGGGTCCTCGAACGACTCGTGCGCCATCACGTGGCACCAGTGGCACGCCGAATAGCCGACGCTCAGCAGCACCGGCTTGTCTTCCGTCCTGGCCCGCTCGAACGCCTCGTCGCCCCACGGGTACCAGTCGACCGGGTTGTCCTTGTGCTGCCGCAGGTACGGACTGGTCTCCGACGCAAGCCGATTCATGCGGCCGTTCTACCCGTCGTAATCCCCCGAAAAAATTCTGAAATCCTCAGGTTGTTCCTCTTTACTTCCACAAGCGATCCGGTCGATACTCCTGTCAGCCCGAAGGGGACACCGGCAAGGCCGAAGAAGGAAGAAGCCGAAAGGCGGAAACCGGAAGCGGTGGCCGGAAGAAGCTTTGGGTGAGGACTCGAGACGTAGCTGTGACATCGCAAGGTGTGGCGGCAAGCGGAGCGAGACCGACTGGCTCTGACCCCGAGCAGCAAGAAGGCTTCGGCCGGACGGTTACTCGGGGTCGAGTCGCGTCTGGGGCCTAGAGTCCGCCGACTATGGACCTGCGACTCGACGGGAAGACGGCGCTGGTCACCGGCGCCTCGAAGGGGATCGGCTTCGCAATCGCCAAGGCCATGGCCGAGGCCGGGGCCAAGGTGATGCTGAGCTCGCGCAAGCAGGATCAGCTCGAGAAGGCAGCGGCCGAGATCGACGGCGAGGTCGATGTGGTGGCGGCCAACGCCGGCGAGCCCGACCAGGCCGAGGCGGCCGTCGACCGAACCCTCGAGCGCTTCGGCTCCCTTGACGTCCTGGTCAACAACGCCGCGACCAATCCCTACTTCGGGAAGGCCATCGACATCGACCTCTCCCGCTACGACAAGACCTTCCAGGTCAACGTGCGGGGCGTCTTCGTCTGGACCCAGCTCGCCTACAAGAAGTGGATGCAGGGGCACGGGGGCAGCGTCGTCAACATCGCCTCGATCGGCGGCATGCACTACGGCAGCCTCATCGGCATCTACGACACCACGAAGGCGGCCGTGATCTACCTCACCAAGCACCTGGCGGCCGAGCTCTCGCCGCAAGTGCGGGTCAACGCCATCGCCCCGGGTCTGGTGAAGACGGACTTCGCCAAGGCCCTCTACGAGTCGGGGGAGGAGGCGGTGGCGAACATGATGCCGCTCAAGCGCCTCGGCGTCCCCGAGGACATCTCCCCAGCGGCCGTCTTCCTGGCGAGCGACGCCGCGTCCTGGGTCACCGGCGAGGTCCTCGTTGTCGACGGCGGGATGCTCGTCAGGCCATAGGCGCCGTAAACGGAAAGGCCCGCACCGGCAGGCCCGGAGTCGGCAAGCCTTCCCACGCCACGACGTTCCCGGGCAGCGCGTCGGTAGCGAACAGCGTGCGTCCGTCCGGGCCGCCGAAGCAGCAGTTGGTCGTAACGCCTTTCCCGGGGATCTCCAGCAAGTCGACGATGGTGCCGTCTGGATCGACGACCCGAACGCCGTGCTCGACCGTGGCACATGCGTAGTACCGCCCGTCGATGTCCACGCAGAAACCGTCGCTGCCACCGGGACCCAGGTTCTCGATCACCCACTCCCGAGATCCGTCGCCGTGCACCTTCTGGAGTCCGGTCCGCTCGACGACGACGACCTCGCCCGACGGTGTGAAGGCGATGCCGTTGCAGAACCAGAACCCGTCTGCGAATTCGTCGACCGACCCGTCGGCGCGCAGCACCATCACACGTCCGATCGGCGGCTCGGGCGGCGGGTAGTGCCCGGGATCAGTGAAGAGGAGGTCGCCGTCCGGCCCGACCGAGAGGTCGTTGGGCGCGTGAAAGCCGACGTCGGCGACATAGGAGACCGACCCGTCCGGCGCTACCCGCTGGATCCCGGGCGTGGCGTACCGGGGTTCGGGCGGCGTCGACGATCCCCAGATCGGGAACTTGGAGAAGTCCACGCCGCCGTTCTGGGTGACCAGGAACCCACCGTCGGCACACGGAGCGGCGGCGTTGGCGCCGCCACCGACGTCGGCGAGCAGTTCCTTGGTTCCCGACGACACGAAGACCCGCCACAGCACCCCGTCGCACACGCTCGTGACGATGAGCGACTGCGAGTCCGCGCACCACACGGGCCCCTCACCGAACCGAACCCCGTCGACGACGACCTCCGCCTTCGACGCGCTCACGATGAAGGCATGGCTGCGCCGCAGTGTGGGCAGGCCTCGTACGCACGCGAAGAGGTCCGGCCGCACGCCGCGCACCGAGCGACAGCCACCTCGCCCCTGCGCACGCGCCACACCGCCGACCACAGGATTCCGCCGACGGCGATGACCAGCAGCACCTCGAGCGCGTCTCGGACGAGCGGATCCATCGCCACGTAGTCTGCCGACTCATGGCCATTGACTTCACCCTGCCGCCTGACATCGAAGAGATCCGCCGCCGGGTCCGGGAGTTCGTCGAGGGTGAGGTGCGGCCCGCCGAGCAGAAGCTCGAGGAGGCCGGCAACGACCGCAAGACGCTGATCGAGATGATCATCGACCTGCGCCAAAAGGCCAAGGACTGGGAGCTCTGGCTCCCGCACATGCCCAAGGAGTGGGGCGGCCTGGGTCTCGGGCCCGTCGGTATGGCGAGCGTGTCCGCAGAGGCCGCCCGCTCGCGCATGGGGCCGTTCATCCTCAACTGCCAGGCCCCCGACGAGGGAAACATGCACACCCTCCTGCACTTCGCTACCGACGACCAGAAGGAGAAGTACCTGCGCCCGCTGTGCGAGGGCGTGAAGCGCAGCTGCTTCGCCATGACCGAGCCCGAGGTCGCGGGCTCCGATCCCACGCTGATCCAGACCCATGCCGAGCAGGACTCCGCGACCGGCGACTGGGTGATCAACGGCCACAAGTGGTTCATCTCCGGGGCGCGTGGCGCGGCCTTCGCCATCGTCATCGCCAAGACCGATCCCGAGGCCGACCCGCCCCAGGCCCGCAACTCGGCGTTCATCGTCGACACCAACACGCCGGGGTGGGAGGTCGTCCGCGACGTCGAGACGATGTCCGGCGGCCACAACCACTGCGAGATCCGCCTCACCGACGTCCGCGTCCCCGCCGACAGCATCTTGGGCGAGCGGGGTGGTGGCCACAAGCTCGGGCAGGTCCGCCTCGGACCGGCGCGGCTCGCCCACTGCATGCGCTGGATTGGCCAGACCGAGATTGCCCTCGAGATGCTCGTCGACCGCGCCCTCAACCGTTTCTCGCACGGCTCGCTGCTCGCCGACAAGCAGTCGATCCAGTGGATGATGGCCGACTCGGCCATGGAGCTCTACAGCTCGAAGCTGATGGTCCTCCACGCCGCCTACAAGATCGAGAACGGCCTGCCGTTCAAGCAGGAGGTCTCCTTCGCCAAGCACCACGTGGCCCAGAGCCTCTGGAAGACCATCGACCGGGCCATCCAGGTGCACGGTGCCCTCGGCTACTCCACCGACACGCCGCTCGCCGACATGCTGAAGCAGGCTCGGTGGGCCCGGTTCGCCGACGGCGCCGACGAGATCCACCAGCAGACGATCGCCCGGAACGTGATCTCCGCCTGGCAGGAGCACGGCTCACTGCAGCCTGCGCTCGGCGACCTCACTCTTTAGTGCTCGACCTCCAGGAGCCCGACCGGGCGACCTTCGCCGATCTGGGCCGCACCACCATCCGCACCTGGGAGTGGGGCGACCCGTCGAAGCAGCCGGTGCTACTGATCCACGGCGGGTGGGACCACGGCCGCATGTGGGACGGACTGGCGCCGCGCATCGTCTACGACCTGGACCGCTTCGTCGTCGCCGTCGACGTCCGCGGGCACGGCGACAGCGGCCGCCTGCCCGAAGCGGGGCCCAGCTGGCCGATGTTCATGATCGACATGGCCCAGATCTGCCAGCGCCTCGGACCACCCGTGATGCTCGTCGGCCACAGCTTCGGTGGGGGACTGGTGCTGGCGATCGCTGCCGCCTTTCCCGACCTGGTCGAGCGGGTCGTGAACCTCGACGGTCTGGGGCCGCCGCCCGAGATGATGCTGGTGCAGGATCACGCGGCAGTCGCCGAGCGATGGCTGTACGACGCCGACCGCATCCACCGCGGCCCGCCCCGCGAGTACCCGTCGGTCGAGGCCATGGCCCAGAAGCGCAAGGACATCAACACCCGCCTGCCCTATGAGTGGTGCATGCACCTGGCCACCCACGGCACGAAGCCAGGGCAGAGCGGCGGCTTCACCTGGAAGGCCGACCCACGCTTCCGGCTCGGCTCACCCGAGCCGTTCGACGAAGCTTCGCTGATCGCCCAGTACCGGGTACTGGATCGCCCCGTCCTCGCCCTCAGCGGCACCGAGCCCGACCAGTGGAGCTTCCTCTCGCCCGAGGACCGCGAGCGCCGCCTCGACGCCTTCCCCGACGTCGAGCACCACGGTGTCGCCGATGCCGGCCACTACATCCACGTCGAGCAGCCCGACGAGACGATCCGGCTCATCGACGCGTTCGTCCACCGATGAACCGATGAACCGATGAATCGATGACCACTGCGCTCCTCGTCATCCACGACACCGGCGACCCCGAAGCGGGCCGGCGCTGGGC
>JAFASB010000295.1 GCA_019244985.1 Acidimicrobiia bacterium
CCACACCGGTCGGCGACTACGTCAACGACAACATCCTGTGCGTCACGAGCGGGTTGTGTCTCGAGGACCGCGAGGAGGCGTTCGACATCGCCACCCGCATCAACCTGCACTACTACCAGTCGCTCGTGTTCCACTGGCTGGACAACATCCCCAAGCCGCCCGGCCTGCCGGCGTGGCCCGAGGTGATCCCGGCGCCGTCGGTCGACGAGATCCGAGCGGGAGCGGACGCAGGCGTCCTGGCCATCGGCGACCCCGAGGACAGCGCCCGCATGTGTCAGGCCTACGCCGACATCGGCTGCGACCAGCTCGTCATCAGCCCGCTCACGACGACGATGACCTACGAGACGGCGGTGAAGTCGATCGAGCTCTTCGGCCGCGAGGTCGTCCCCCGTTTCGACAAGGACCCCGTGCACCGCACGACCCGCATGCGCGAGGCGGCAGTGGCGTGAGCATTGGCTCTCGCTGACGACTTCGTCGCGCTCGCCGAGCGGGTCTCCAACTGGGGCCGCTGGGGCGACGACGACGAGCGGGGCACGCTCAACCTCATTGACGGCGATGCCGTGCGGCGGGGCGCGGCGTGCGTCCGGTCCGGAAAGACGTTTTCCCTGGCGCTGCCGCTGAACGAGGACGGCCCCCAGACCGGCGTGATCCCCGGCCGTGACAACCCTTCGCACCGCATGGTCGCTGTCAACATGGCGTTCACCGGCGATCCGGACGCCTTCGCCACGAGCGACGACGCCGTGTCGATGGGCCTCCAGGCTGCGACCCACTGGGACGCCCTCGCCCACGTCAGCTACGGAGGCTTCCTCTACAACGGCTTCCCGGCGTCGTCGGTCACCGAGGCCGGCGCCGCCCACTGTGGCGTCGACAAGGCGGGAACGATCGTCACGCGCGGGGTGCTGCTCGACGTGGCCCGAGCGCACGGCGTCGACCGCGTCGAGGGCGGGCACGCCGTTGGCGCCGATGACCTCGACGCTGCGCTCGAGTTGGCGAAGGTCGACGTGGAGCCCGGCGACGTCGTGCTCATCCGCACGGGCCAGATCCAGGTCCTGCACGCTGGCGACAAGGACGCGTACGGGCATCCGTCGCCGGGCCCCGGTATCGACGCCGTGCCCTGGTTCCGCGACCACGACATCGCCGCGGTGGCGACCGACAACCTCACGTTCGAGGTCTTCCCCTGCGAGCGCGACGACCTGTTCCTGCCCGTGCACCTGCTCGACCTTCGCGACATCGGCTTGACGCAGGGCCAGAACTGGAACCTCGAAGCCCTTGCCGCGGACTGCGCCGACGACGGCATCTACACATTCCTTTTGGAGGCCTCACCGCAGCCGTTCACCGGCGCCACCGGATCGCCGGTCAACCCGGTCGCTACGAAGTAACCCCTCAGCTCCGTTCTCCGCGGCGTTTTGGCTGTGATCTCGGGCCATTCGTTCCGTTTCGGCGACCAAAACTGCGCGCCAAATGCATGAGGGCCTCGCCTTTTGGCATTTTCCTTCCGTACCGTTCACGCGAGGGCGAGAAAGCATCCCAGCCTGCCGGCTGATTGACCCGGGCTGCATGTTCTTCGCGGATCTACTGCCCCCATAGGGCCGAAGATCCGCAAAGAACGAGGCGGTTACGCTCCTGCGCATGATCGAGGGGCGCACGTTGTGGGAGTTGGTCGAGCGGCGGGCGCAGGAGTCGCCTGACGCGCTCTTCCTCACCGACGAGGGCAAGCGAACGATGACGTTCGCCGAGTATCAAGAGGGGGCGGAGCGGGCCGCCGCCGGACTGGCCGCCATGGGCGTCGGCGAGGACACGGCGGTGACGTGGCAGTTGCCGACGTGGATCGAGTCCTTCGTGCTGGTCGCCGCCCTCAGCCGCCTCGGCGCCGTGCAGAACCCGGTGATGCCGATCTACCGCCAGCGTGAAGTGGGTTTCGTCACCAAGCAAACCGGCGCCCGGCTGCTCGTCGTCCCCACCGAGTTCCGGGGCTTCGACTACAAGGCCATGGCCGACGAGATCGCCGCCGGTCAGCCCGGTCTCGACGTGCTCGTCGCCGACCGCAGGCTGCCCGACGGTGATCCTTCGACGCTGCCACCCGCACCCCGAGCGAGCGATTCGCTCCCAGTGCGATGGCGCTTCTACACGTCGGGCACGACCGCCGACCCCAAGGGGGCCCAGCACACCGACGCCACGATCATGGCGTCGGCCGTCGCCATGGCCGAGCGCCTGAAGATGTCCTCCGACGACGTGCACGGCTTCGTCTTCCCGTTCACCCACATCGGAGGTGCCGGCCTGCTGATGGCCGCCCTCATGGCGGGAATGACCCATGTCATCGTCGAGACCTTCGACCCGTCGGCCGTCGTCGACCTGTTCGACCGCGAGCAGGCGACGCTCGCCGGCGCGGGCACCG
>JAFASB010000351.1 GCA_019244985.1 Acidimicrobiia bacterium
GGATACCGCAACGAGATGTTGATCATGCAGTCGACCGGTGGCGTGATGCCGCCGGACTACGTCGCCCGCCGGGCGGTCACGCTGCTGGGAAGCGGCCCGACGGGTGGCGTCATGGGCGCGTCGCTCGCCGCTCAGCGCAGCGGCATCCGCGACTTTGTCGCCGTCGACATGGGCGGCACGTCCTACGACGTGTGCCTCGTCCGCGGCGGTCAACCCGAGATCAAGACCGACTGGAACTGGCGGTACCGCTACTACATCGGCCTGCCCATGGTGGACGTGCAGAGCGTCGGCGCCGGCGGCGGGTCGATCGCCCAGGTACGCCAAGGTGCCCTGCTGGTTGGCCCCGACAGCGCCGGCAGCCAGCCGGGACCCGCGTGCTACGGCCGCGGCGGCATCCACGCCACCGTCACCGACGCAGATGCCGTGCTCGGCTACCTGCCCGCCACCGGCTTCGCCGGGGGTCGGATGACCCTCGACGTCGACGCCGCCCGTGAGGCCATCCAGCGCGACGTCGCCGACCCGCTCGGCATCGACGTCGTCGACGCTGCGTGGGGCATCGAGCGCATCGTCAACGCCAACATGGCCAACGCCGTGCGCAAGGTCCTGTCGACACATGGCGCCGACCCGCGGGACCTGGCGATGATCGCCTATGGCGGCAACGGCCCCGTGCACGCGTGGGCCCAGGCGCCCGAACTGGGCGTGCGCCGGATCCTGGTGCCGAAGGCCGCGCCCGCGTTCAGCGCCCTCGGCTTGCTCGTCGCCGACTATCTGGTCGACCTGGTCCGGGCGTACGTCGTGCCGCTGTCGCAGGTCGACGTCGGCCGGGTGACCACCCTGATGAGCGAGTTGCTCGACGAGGCCAACAAGGAGCTCGAGCCCGCCAACCTCGACGCCGGCCAGGTCAGCACCGAGCTCTACGCCCAGATGTGTTACCCGGGCCAGAACTTCGACATGAGCGTGCCTGTGCCCGAGGGGGCGGCCCTGACCGAGGCCGGGCTGCTCGACCTGGCCGGTCGCTTCCACTCCCAGCACGAGGCCGAGCGGGGCTTCTCGTTCCCGGCCCAGCAGCCGCTGCTCCGCGGCGTCCGCCTCATCGCCAAGGGGTTCACGCCCAAGCCGGGTCGCTTGGCCGAGCCCGGCGACGTGGCCGATCCCGAGCAGGCCCGCAAGAGCACGAGGCCCGTGCACTTCGGTCACGAGTTCCTCGACACGCCGGTCTACGACGGTGCCCGGCTGGCCCCGGGCGCCACCATCAACGGGCCGGCCCTCGTCGAGGAACCCTTCACCGTCGTCGTCGTCGCCCCCAACAGCTCGCTCACCCTCGACGAGCACGGCAACTACGACATCACCGTTGGCTGGAACGAATGAATGTCGGGTGCTTCTCGCTGATGCAGTGGCCCCAGGACCGAAGCGCGTCCCGGGTGTTCGGCGACGAGATCGCCCAAGCGGTCGAGGCCGAGCGCCTGGGCTACGACCGGGCGTGGTTCGCCGAGCACCACTTCAGCCGCTACGGCATCGACCCCGCCCTCCACCTCACGGTCGCCAACGTCGCAGCCCGCACCAGCCGCATCCGCCTGGGGACGGCGGTCACCGTGCTCCCCTTCCTGCCGCCGATCCGCGCCGCCGAAGAGTTGGCGACGCTCGACATCCTCTCCAACGGCCGCATCGACTGGGGCGTCGGCCGCGGCTACCAGCGCCACGAGTTCGACGCCTTCGAGGTGCCCATCACCGAGAGCCGCTCGCGGTTCGAGGAGTCGCTCGAGATCATCTTCCGAGCGTGGCAGGACGGCCCGTTCGAGCACCACGGCGAGCACTGGAACTTCGACCTGGTCGAGGTGCTGCCCAAGCCCGTGCAGCAACCCCGGATCCCGACCTACATCGCGGCCATCAGCCCCGAATCCTGCCGGTGGGCGGCGTCGAAGGGCCTCCCCCTTCTCGCCGACCAGTTCTCGCCGTTCGAGCGGCTGGCCGACGGCCGCAAGATCTACGGCGACGCGTTCGCGCAAGCAGGCCACACCGGAGCGGTCCCCGAAGCGGTTGTGCTGCGGCAGGTCTTCGTCGGCCGGACGCGAGAGGAAGCACGGGAGATCGCCATCCCCGGACTGCTCTGGTACTACCGGATGCTCGCCAAGGTCGGCTCGCCGGCCCGCCACGGCGAAGAGCTGCCCGAGACATACGAGGCCTACAAGGTCTTCGCCATGGTCAGCGGCATGGCCGAGGGGACCGAGGACGACTTCGTCGACTTCCTGCTCGACGAGGTGGCGATCGCCGGCGACGCCGCCGAGGTCACCGATCGGCTGACCGGCCTGAGCGAGGCCGGCTACCCGTCGGTCATCTGCTGGATGAACTTCGGCGGCCTCCAGCACGACGACACGCTGGCGTCGATGCGCCGCCTGATCGACGACGTCGCTCCCAACCTGCCGCGTTGACGAGCGACGAGGCCATCGAGCGTCTGCGAGCGGGGAATCAGCGGTTCGCAAGCGGGGCGACCGAAGCCCCTCGCCGCGACGCGCGCCGGCGCAGCGAGCAGGCCGAAGGCCAGACGCCGTTCGCGGTGATCCTCGGGTGCGCCGACTCGCGCGTGCCGCCGGAGATTCTTTTCGACCAAGGGATCGGCGACCTCTTCCCGGTGCGCGTGGCCGGGAACGTCGCCGTCGAAGACATCACCCTTGGCAGCATCGAGTTCGGCGTCGCCGTGTTGGGCTGCCCGCTGCTGATGGTGCTCGGGCACGAAAGCTGCGGCGCGGTGAAGGGGGCCGTCGAGGGTGTCGGCGGCCGTTACCTCGGCCCGCTCGTCGCACCGATCGTTCCCGCGGTCGACGCCGTTCGGGACACCGCTGAGGACATCGTCGCCGCCGCCGTCGACGAGAACGTGCGCCGGCAGGTCCGGGCCCTATCGGAGATCTTCCCGGACGTCACCGTCGTCGGTGCTCGCTACGAGCTGCGCACCGGGCAGGTCGAGCTGCTCACTCGTTGAACAGCGAGATCTCCTGCTCGTACTTGGCCGCGAAGTACTGGAAGATGGGGTCGACCTCGCCCAGCAGGTTGAGGTCGGGCGCCAGAGTGGCGGACAGCCCGTTCAGGTAGAGCAGGTTCTTGAAGAACAGCACGAGCTCCTTGGGCAGGCGGAGCCCGTGGGCGACGAGGATGCGCATCGCCGTGCCCATGCCCTCCACGATCTGCTCGTGGGTGATCACCGCATCGTGGTGCTCGGCGTCGAGGGCCTCGAGCTCGGCGGCGAGGGCGACTACGTCGGTATCGGGCGGGACGGCCCCGAACTTCCGCATCGCCTCGAGCTGAGCTTGGGCATCCCACGTACCCACTCCCACCATGAACTGCACGAGCGCGGCGCGCTGTCGGGCATCGAGGCGGCCGACGATGCCGAAGTCGAGGAGCACGAAGCGACCGTCGGGCTCGAGGAAGACGTTTCCGGCGTGCAGGTCGCCGTGGAAGATCCCGTAGACGAGCGTGTGCTCGAGCACGCCCTGAATGCCGAGCCTGATGATCGCTGCCGGGTCGACATCAGCGTCGAGGTTGCCGGCGGCGTCGGTGTAACGACGGCCAGGTAGGCGCTCCATGACCAGCACCCGCGGCGTGACCAGTCCGGGCACCGGCCGCGGGATACGCAGACTCCCGAACATGCCGGCGTCCTCGCTGGCGAGTCCGACCTCCACCATGTTCAGGGCCTCGAGGCGGAAGTCCATCTCCTCGAGCACGAGCTCGGCGAACAGCTCGACGAACCCGCGAGCATTTGCGGCGCGCACGGCGCCGCTCCGGGCCTCGCCGAACGCGGCGAGGAGAGCCATGGCGCGCACGTCGGCTTCGAACTGGCGGCGCAGCCCCGGGCGGCGCACCTTGACGACGACGTCGGCCCCAGTTTCCCTCAATCTGGCGCTGTGCACCTGGGCGATCGAGGCCGAGGCGATCGGCTTCTCACTGAAGGACTCGAAGACCTCGTCGATCGGACGCCTCAACTCGCGTTCGACGATGCGGCGAACGGTCGAGGTCCGTACCGGCGGCACCTGGTCCCGGCACCAGGCGAAGGCGTCGACGACCTCGTCGGGCAGCAGGCCCTGGGCAGTGGCGATGAACTGCCCGAGCTTGACGTAGACGGGACCCGAATCGCGCACCAACTGCTGGGCCCGGTCGACGGCAGCCTTCACGCGCGCGTCGTCGCGCTCGCCGTACACGGCCGACCGGTACACCGCACGGCCCAGGTCGGCGGTGGCCCACGCTGCGGCTGCACCGATCACACGGCCCGCGACTTCGGCGAGCCGCCCGATCCCCGCGGGGTGCAGCGCGGGCCGCGCCAGCGCCCTCGCCTGTCGGAGGAGTCGGGCCCGCTGGGCGGGCAGGACCTGCAGCCAATCGTCGACCTGCTCGTCGAGCCCGGGCACGTCGGCCACCCACGACGAGTGCGGCAGCATCTCGGCCGCCGATCGGATCGGCGGGACGACGTCGCTCATCGCCGTCAAGCTTGCCTTGACGCTGCCTGCGATGTCAAGCGTTGGTTGACAAACACCTCCGATCTTGAATTGACAGGTCGCCAAACGTGGGCATACCGCTCACGGGCACAACATCGGAGGTGTTTCGATAGTCGGACGGGTTGGCGTCAGCGGGGGAGGCCGAGGATGCGGTCGCCGATGATCGTGCGCTGGACCTCGGACGTGCCGCCGGCGATGCTCGCCGCCTTCGACCACAACCACTGCCGCTGCCATTTCCCCCACAGCGGCGAGTCGGGGTCGACGAGGTCGAGGGCCGCTTCGGACAGGTGCTGGGTGAGATCCGTCCACGCCAACTTCACCCAGCTGGACTCGGGACCGGGCTGCTCTCCCCTGGCGAGCCGCGACAACGTCCGCCAGTTGTGGAGTCGGAGCACGGCGAGCTCGACGTAGGCCTGGGCCAGTTCATCGACAACGGGCGGCTCGTCAAGCTTGCCCCGGCGCGCCGCCTCGGCCCACAGCTCGGCGAGGTACACCTCGTGCACGACCTGTTCCTTGAAAGGGAAGTTGGTGCCGCGCTCGTGCGCCAGCGTTGTGTTGGCCACCGACCAGCCCTGATTCAGATCGCCGACGAGATGGTGGGCGGGGACGTAGACCTCGTCGAGGAACACCTCGTTGAACTCGGCCTCGCCCGTGATCTGCCGCAACGGTCGTACGTCGATCCCGTCGGACTGCATGTCAACCACGAGATACGAGATGCCCTTGTGCTTCGGCGCGTCGGGGTCGGTGCGAGCCAGGCAAATCCCCCACCGGGCGTACTGGGCGTACGACGTCCACACCTTCTGGCCGCTGAGCAGCCAGCCGTCGTCCGCGGGCACGGCGCGGGTCGTCAGCGATGCCAGGTCAGAGCCCGCACCGGGCTCGCTGAACAGCTGACACCAGATCTCCTCGGCGGTGAGGATCTTGGCCAGCCAGCGCTCCTTCTGCTCCGGTGTGCCGTGGGCGAGAAGCGTGGGGCCCGAAAGGTTGAGGCCCACGCGGTTGATCAGCTGAGGCGCACGCGCCCGGGCGTACTCGGCGTTGAACAGCGCGACCTGCACGGGCGACGCGCCGCGGCCGCCGTACTCGCTCGGCCAGTGCAGGCCGACCCAGCGCTCGCCCGCCAGGCGGGCCTGCCACTCACGGCCCCATTCGACTTCGTCGTCGAAGGTGGCGAAGGTCGGTACGTCGCCGAGATTGGCGGCCAACCAGGCCCGCACCTCGGCGGCGAACGCCTGCTCCTCGGTGCTGAACGACAGGTCCACGCATGTCTGACTACCAAACCTCTCCGTTGTTCGAAAAGTGCCCGGCAAACGGGTACGAACGGAGCACGCGCCCAACTTCGGAGAGGTTTTGAGGCGCCGGCCGCTCCCGCCGCCGCAAGCGGCCCTCCCCCGTCGATTACTACAGGTCCCAGAAGCGTTCGCGGCCGGACTCTGCGAAGCGAAGGCGCAGCGCTGCTTCGTCGTCCGACGTGAACGGGCGGTAGGCGTCCTCGCCGCGCCCGCGGACCCAGAGTGGGTCGCCACTGGTGCGGTCGCTGCGGAACTTCTGGTGGACGAGGGCGCGCTTGAGGACCTTGTTCGTCGCCGTCGACGGCAGTTCGGCGGAGACGCGGACGTAGCGCGGGCGCCACTTCGGCCCGACATCGTTCTGGGCGTCGAGCCACTGGGCGAAGGCCGTGGGATCGAACGACGCGCCGTCGCGCAGGATGAGCGCGGCCATGACCTGGTCGCCTGCCTGTTCGTCGGGGACGCCGTAGACGGCAGCAATGACGACGTCGGGGTGACGGGCGACTGCCGCCTCGATGGGACCGGCCGGAAAGTTCTCGCCGTCGACGCGGAGCCACTCGGCGTTGCGGCCGGCGAAGAAGAGGTATCCGGCGTCGTCGACATATCCGAGGTCGCCACTCCAGTACCAGCCGAACCGCGTCGTCCGCTCGTTGGCCTCGGGGTTGTTGTAGTAGCCCTCGAAGGGGCCGACGCCGCCGGTGTTGACGATCTCACCGACGCACTGGTCGGCATTCACGAGACGGCCGTCGCTGTCGAACTTCGCCCACGGCCGTT
>JAFASB010000364.1 GCA_019244985.1 Acidimicrobiia bacterium
CGGGTTCGGCGCCAGCTCGACTGTCGCAGCTGCAGCCACGGCCCAGACCAGCCAGGCGATGGCGTGGATCGGTTCCCGGCGGCCCACGCTCGCACCATACGGCTGAGCGGGACACCGCCGGTGCGTCAAGGCGAAGTCGACCAGCGTGTCGCGGGAAGGAATCCGCTCAGCTCCTGACGAATACCGCGAAGTATGCGGGGGGGAGCGCTGAGAGCACGACTGGCAATGCTCGTGGTCTTGCTCGTCACGGTGGCGGCCGTGGGCGGCATACATGGTGTGGCGCCAGCCCGGGCGGCGGCGACGGTCCCAGCGCCCGGCGGCATCCAGTGTGCGCCGCCCACATCAATCACAATCACCGTGGGCGCGGTCGGGTGTCAGGAGCTCATGAGCAAGGACCTCGGCGCCGCTGCTCCCTTCGAGTTCTACGTGCCGCCACAGTGTGACCCGGCGCGGCGCGTGAAATGCCCCGTCCTGTATCTGCTGCACGGGTTCGGTGGCGACTACACCGAGATGCTCGGTACGCCCGGCACGACGACGTCGGCGTGGATCCAGGCCGAGACGAAGCAGCCGCCTCCGGGGTTCGAGCCCACCCCGTGGAAGTACGCCGATCCGACGACCTGGGTGCCGGCACCGTCCGCCCTCGGCATCATCCTGGTTGCGCCCCTCGGCCAGACCCTGCCCGGTGGGTACGGACCGCAAGCCGGCATGGACAGCTACTACGCCGACTGGAACCCCCGCTTCGCGGCGGGTGGCGACGAGCAGCGTTACAACACGCCGCCGCCGAAGTTCGAGAGCTATCTGGTCGACGAACTCGTTCCCTTCGTCGAGCACAACCTTCCCGCCGGTCGCGGGCGCGACTACCGGGCGATCGCCGGTGTGTCGCTCGGTGGTTTCGGCTCCTACAAGCTGGGCCTCCAGCACCCCGACGAGTGGACGACGATGATGTCGGTCTCGGGAGCGCACAACTTCCTGTTCGCTCCGGCGCCACAGCCCGGCATGGTGACGTTGCCCGTCGGCGTACAGCCCCCCGTACCCGTGACCTACACGCCGCTTCCGGGCCCGACCGGCGCCGTCACGTCGGTGCCTTTGCCGTCGCAGGCGGGCACGTTCGTCACCGCCCTCGACGCCTTCGGCGATCCCGCCGCCGACCAGGCCTACTTCCGCGGGAACATGCCGACCGACCTGGCCATGAACGCCCGGGCGTACGAAAAGAATGGCGCCCAGGCCTTTGGCATCGACGGGTTCGTCAACGACATGACGCCGGCCCAGACTCTGAGCGGGGACACGAGCGCCGTCCAGAGCGACGTCAGCAGCGAGCCGTTCGAGAACATCGTGTTCCCGATGAACGTCGATATGGAAGCGGCCTTCACGCAGCAGGGGGTGGCCAACACGTTCGCCATCCATCGGGGCAACCATTCCGACCGTTACCGCAACGCGTGGTTCCGGGGCCTGGAGGACTTCGCGTACGGCCGCCTCGCCCACGCGGACGGAGGCGGGTCCGCGCCTCCGTCGCCGAAGGTGTTCGACTACCGCAGCATCGACCGCGACTTCTCGATCTGGAAGTGGCACTTCACGGTCGACCGGGCCCCGGTCGAGTTCCTAACCCTGCGGTCGGTCAGCTGTGGCGGGCTCACCCTCCAGGGCTCGGGCACGGTCGAGGTGGCCGTCCCCCGCTCGTGCCACACGGGGGTCGCCGGCAAGTCGACCTTCACTGTCGACCTCGGTCCCGCCCAGGCCACCGACGAGCCACTCGGTCTCGGTGCGACGCCGGTCTACGGGCGCACGGTGCAGGTCTCGCTGACCCGTCTTCATCGGTAACGGGCGCCAGCCGCCGGCGCCGGGTGACCCGCCACCCAACGACGCCGAGCGCGACGAGGACGAGGGGAACGACGACCGTGTGGCCGAAAAACCACGCACGCACGGTCGCCTTGGCGACTTCCGTGGACCCGATCAGAACGAAGTGCACTTCCTTGTGCCCGAACAGGAAGGCGTAGCCGCGGTACTGCCCGGGACGGATCGGTGCGAGCGCCAGCTGGTCCCACGGCAACAGGTAGCCCGAGAGCCCGGCCGCCAGCGCGCCGATGACCAGGACGAGGCCGAGTACCCACGCCGGTAACCCCGCGCGTCAGGAGGCGCTCGAAGCTGACCGCGATCGAGAGTCCGAAGGTCGCAAGCGCAACGATCAGAAAGAGGCTCGACGTCACCCGGTGGGCGACCCGGAACCACTCTCGTGGCGGGCGCCGCCGAAGGTGCCGCTCGGCTGGTAGCGCAACGCCAACCACACGCCGGTGACCGCGAGCACGAGGAACAGGCCAGCGAGAACCAGGATCAGCACGCGGTGCGTGCGCTGGATCGCTGTCCTGCGATGTTCCACGGCTGGACCCTAGATACTGGACCGTGGCCACCCGCCTCATCACCGTGGGACACGGCACCTTGGCCGAGGACGAGTTCGCCGACCTGCTCCACGCGGCCGGCGTCGAGTCGCTGATCGACGTCCGCACCGCGCCCGGCAGCCGTCGCAATCCCCAGTTCCGCCGGGAGGCGATGCAGGAATGGATACCGGCGGCGACCGTTGCCTACCGCTGGGAGCCTGGGCTGGGCGGGCTCCGCA
>JAFASB010000426.1 GCA_019244985.1 Acidimicrobiia bacterium
CTCGGCCAGCGCGCACTTGTAGAGGTCACGCCACCGCTCTCCCGCGAAGGCGGACAACAGCAGAAGCAGCGACGAACGCGGCAGATGGAAGTTCGTGAGAAGCACGTCGACGACGCGGAACTCGAACTCGCCATGGATGAACAGCGACGTGCGTCCCTCGAGCGTTCCCCTCGCCGCGCTCTCGAGTGCTCTCACGGTCGTGGTTCCGACAGCAACGACTCTGTTCGCCCTTCTGCACGCTTCCATCGTCTCGGCGGACACGCGGTAGCGCTCGGAGTGGATCTGGTGATCCTCGGCGCGCTCGGCGGTGACCGGCCGGAACGTGTCGAGGCCGACGGCCAGGTCGACGGTGGCCACCGCGATCCCCCGGGCGCGGCAGCGTTCGAGCACGGCGTCCGTGAGATGCAGGCCGGCCGTGGGCGCGGCAACCGAGCCCGGCGTCTTGGCGTACACCGTCTGGTAGCGCTCGGGGTCGCCGAGCGGCGTGTTGATGTACGGCGGGAGCGGAACTTCGCCCTGACCGGCGATGTCGCCGACGACCCGGACGCGCCGGCGCCCGTCGCCCAGCGCGCCACCCACCTCGACGGTGAGGTTGTCGGCCATCAGCAACGAGCCCTCGCGCAGGCGGCGGCCGGGCTTCACCAGGGCTTCCCAAGTGCCGTCGTCGTCGAGCGGCTCCAGGAGAAACACCTCGGCGGCGCCGCCCGTGGGCTTGTTGAGATGCAGCCGGGCGGGCAGGACGCGCGTCTCGTTGACCACGAGCAGGTCGCCCTCATCGAGGACGTCGGGCAGGTCGACGATGTGTCGGTGCTGCACCGAACCGTCGGCGTCGACCGCGACCAACAACCGCGCCGCGTCCCGCGGCTCGATCGGCGTCTGGGCAATCGCCGACGCCGGCAACTCGTAGTCGTAGGCGCTCATCATCGGCGCCCAAGAGGCTACGAGGCGCCCAGCGGACGGTCAGTCGAACAGCGGCGGCGGGGTGTCGGCGTCCTTCGGTGGGGTGAGGCCCACGTGGGCCCACGCCGCGGCGGTGGCCATGCGTCCTCGCGGGGTGCGCTTGAGCATGCCGAGCTGAAGGAGGAACGGCTCGTAGACGTCCTCGAGGGTGTCGGGTTCCTCGCCGACACTGATGGCCAACGTGGACAGACCCACGGGGCCCCCGCCGAAGCGGCGGCACACCGCATCGAGGATGGCGCGGTCGAGCTTGTCGAGACCGTGTTCGTCGACGCCGAAGAGGGTGAGGCCATCCTGGGCGACCGCCTCGGTGACGACACCGTCGCCCCGCACCTCGGCGTAGTCGCGGACCCGCCGCAAGAGACGGTTCGCGATGCGCGGTGTCCCCCGTGCTCGGCGGGCGATCTCGGCGGCGCCCTTCTTGTCGATGCGCACGCCGAGAATCTGGGCGGCGCGCAGCACGATGCGCTGGAGATCGTCGGCCGCGTAGAAGTCGAGCCGGGCGACGAAGCCGAAACGGTCGCGGAGCGGTCCGGTGATGAGCCCCGTACGGGTCGTGGCGCCGACCAGCGTGAACTTCGGCAGGTCGAGGCGGATCGACCGGGCCGACGGTCCCTTGCCGATCACGATGTCGAGCTGGAAGTCCTCCATCGCCGGGTAGAGCACCTCTTCGACGGCGCGGCCGAGGCGATGGATCTCGTCGATGAACAGCACGTCACCGTCGTCGAGGTTGGTGAGCAGTGCGGCCAGGTCGCCGGCCCGCTCCAACGCAGGACCCGAGGTGATGCGGAAGCCGACCTCCATCTCATTGGCGACGATCCCTGCCAACGTGGTCTTGCCGAGTCCGGGCGGCCCCGCGAAGAGTGTGTGATCGACGGGCTCGCCCCGCATGCGGGCAGCGCTCAGCAGGATCTCGAGGTGCTCCCGCACCTCGGGCTGCCCGTCGAACTCGGAGAGGTGCTTGGGGCGAAGGGTGACCTCGTCGCGCTCCTCTGCCGGCAGGGCGGTAGCGGCGAGCACCTCTTCTCTCATCGGGCCGCCGCCAGGAGCTTCAGCGCATCACGCAGCAGTGTGTCGACGTCGCCGTCGGACGGGAGCTCGCGGAGAACGTCTCGTACCTCGTCGGGCTGGTAGCCGAGGCCGGCGAGCGCAGCCCCGAGGTCGGCGCGCACCGAGCCGCCGCTCGACGACACCAGCTCCAGGTCGGGCACCTCCAGCCGGCTCTTCAGATCCAAGAGCAACCGGGCCGCCGTCTTCTTGCCGACTCCGGGGACGAGTGTCAACGCCGCAACGTCCTCGTCGAGCAGCACACGACGCAGCGCAGAGGGCGTGTGGACTGACAGGATCGCCAACGCGAGCGCAGGGCCGACGCCGTGGGCGCCGATCAGCGCTTCGAAGCACTGACGCTCGTCGGCGGTCGTGAACCCGTAGAGCACCATGGCGTCCTCGCGCACGTGCAGATGCGTGTACAGGAACACCGGACTTCCCAACTCGCCGAGCTCGGCGAGTGTGCGGGGC
>JAFASB010000511.1 GCA_019244985.1 Acidimicrobiia bacterium
CAGCGGATGGGTCGGCAACGGCGCTGGGCGGCGGCCACGCCGCGTTTCCGGCATCGGCCTTCGCCCGCACCGTCGCGGCGACCGGGCACGGCTCCTCTTACTCGACACTGCGCGCCGGGAACCAGCACCTTCGGGTGCTGACGGTGCCCCTGCAGCAGGGCACGGCGCTGCAGGTGGCGCGGTCGCTCGAAGAGGTCGACCGCGACCTCCAGCGCCTGGCCCTGATCTTTGGTGCCGTCGCCGTCGCCGGCGTGGCGCTCGCCGCCGGGCTCGGATGGCTGGTGGCGCGCACCGCGCTCGTGCCACTCGACCGCTTGACGAATGCTGTCGAGGATGTTGGGGACACAGCGGACCTCAGCCGTCGCGTGGACGAAGGGCGGCGGGATGAGCTGGGCCGTCTGACCTCCAGCTTCAACCGCTTGCTCTCCGCATTGGAGGAGTCGCGCCAGGAACAGCAGCAGCTGGTCGCGGATGCGTCGCACGAGCTGCGGACGCCGCTGACGAGCTTGCGTACGAACGTCGAGGTGCTCCGTCGCATAGAGGAGCTGTCGCCGTCGGAGCGAGAACTGCTTCTCTCCGACGTCGTCGACCAGACGGAGGAGCTGGCCGGACTGGTCGCCAGCCTCGTCGAACTCGCCCGAGGAGAAGAACCCGACGGGGACGTTGGGGAGCTCTCGCTTGACGATGTCGTGGCGGACGTCGTGGCGCGCAGCGAGCGTCACGCCCGGACGAAGGACGTGCAGCTCGACGTCGAGCTGCATCCGAGCGCGGTACGGGCTGGCCGGGCGCGGCTCGAGACCGCCGTCGCGAACCTCGTCGACAACGCCGTCAAGTGGAGCCCTGTACGCGGCGTCGTCGAGATCGTGACCCGAGACGGGACGGTTGTCGTGCGAGATTACGGGCCGGGTATCACTCCGGACGATCTACCCCATGTCTTCGACCGGTTCTACCGGTCACCGGCAGCGCGCGGCTTGCCCGGCTCGGGACTCGGCCTAGCGATCGTCCGGCAGATCGCGGAGGCCGACGGTGGTTCGGTCTCGGCGTCGAACCACCCGGGCGGCGGAGCCGTCCTCGAGCTACGGCTGCCCGCGCTCGACCCGAACGGCAGCCGACCGGCGGGCTGACCGGGGCGTTCACCTTTCCTTCAGGTGCGATCGCGAGAGTCGACCGATGCCCACGGACGCTGCTGTCGCGGCGCGCGATGCCGGGCTCCGTCGGGTGAAGCGCCTCACCCGCGGCGCGGTCGCCGCCGGTGTTGCCCTCACCGGAGCGTTCTCGGTCGTCGCTGCGCACGCCTTCCCAGGTCGCAGCGGGCAGCGGGCGACCGCATCCCCCTTTCCAGCCGATGCGGTCGCCCCGCGCGTTGCCGAAACCACCGTGCTGCCGACGACGGCCCCGCCGACAACGGCAGCGGCGAGCGTTCCCACCGTCGCCCATCGTCCGCTTCAGCCGCCGGTGACTTCACCGCGCGCCGTCGTGCCGGTCCGCCCATCGGTCGCTCCTGTGCCCACGCCGGTCGTCAGGCGGGTGCGTCCGCACGCCGTGTCGGGAGCGTCCTGAGTGGGCGCTGTGAACCGCGTCCGATTCGCAATATTCGGCGGGGAGGCGACCGTCGCCGTAACCGAGCCTGGCGCGCTCACCGAGGCGCAATGGATCGTGCAGGACGAGCTCGACGTCGTCGACAAAGCCTGCAGCCGCTTCCGGGCGGACTCGGAGCTCGTGGCGTTGAACGGCGCCGCGGGGCGGCCCGTACGCGTCAGTGCCGCGCTCTCCCAGGCAGTATCGGTTGCACTCCGCGGCGCGGCCCTGACGGACGGCGACGTCGATCCGACCGTCGGCGAAGCCGTGCGCATCCTCGGCTACGACAGAGACTTCGCGGCTGTCGGCGCGAGCGGTCGGGCTGGGGTGCGGATCGCCCGGATCCCGGGTTGGCGCTGTGTGAGTGTCGGCGAAGACAGCTCGGTAAGGATGCCCGCGGGCGTGCAACTCGATCTGGGCGCCACCGCGAAGGCGTGGGCTGCCGACATCGCAGCGGCGCGAGCGGCCAGCGTGCTCGGATGTGGTGTCCTCGTGAGCCTTGGCGGTGACGTTTCCGTCGCCGGCCCTGCACCGCGCTCGGGCTGGAACGTCGGTCTTGCAGACTGGCATGGCGCGGCCGATCCCGACGTCGCCGCCATGGTCACGATCGACTCCGGCGGCGTCGCCACATCGAGCACTTCGGTCCGCCGTTGGAGACGCGGCGCAGACACCGTCCACCACATCGTCGACCCGCGCACGGGCCGTTCCGCGGAATCCCCGTGGCGAACGGTCACGGTCGCCGCCGGGTCCTGCGTCGACGCAAACATTGCCTCGACGGCCGCGATGGTCCGAGGCGCGAGGGCGCCGGATTGGCTCATCAAGCGCTGCCTGCCGGCGAGGCTGGTCGCCGTCAGCGGCGAGGTGGTTTCGGTCGGCGGGTGGCCGGGCGAGTCCGCAACGTGATGACGCAGGTTGCCGTCGTCGCTCCTAAGGCGCTGTGGTACCTGACTCGTGCCACAGGTGCGGTGACCCTGCTCCTCCTCAGCGCAGCGGTCGTGCTCGGCGTCCTGACGTCGGTGCAGTGGGCGTCGCCGACGTGGCCGAAGTTCGTCGTCGCGTGGCTCCACCGCAACGTCTCACTTGTCGTGCTGGTGTTCCTGGCGGTCCACGTAGCGACGGCTGTCATCGACGGCTTCGTTCCGCTTCGTTGGATCGACGCGATCATTCCGTTCTCCGCGGGGTACCGACCGCTGTGGGTGGGTCTCGGTGCGGTCGCACTGGACCTCCTCCTGGCAATCGTCGTCACCAGCCTGATCCGCGTGAGGCTCGGATATCGATCCTGGCGCCTTGTGCACTGGACCGCCTATGCGTGTTGGCCGATCGCCGCCGTTCACAGTGTCGGCACAGGGAGCGACGCGTGGCGGGTGTGGATGCTCGTCGTGGATGCCGTCGCCGCCGTTCCCGTTCTTTCCGCTGCCGTCTGGCGTGTCACGACTCGGTCGCTTGGACCGGTAGCGGCCGCCGGGGCGCGCGGGTGACGAGCACCCTGGCGCCGCGCGTGGAGACAGCGCCCGCGCCCGAGAGTCTGCCGCGTCTGCTGAGTGAAGTGCCGAGATCGTGGCGGGATCTCGTCAGCCATCGGAGGCGGGCCGGCGTCCTACCCGAGGTCCGCCGCGAGCCGCGGCCCGATCTCATCCAGGCAGTCGAGCGCGCCGGTCTGCGCGGCAAGGGCGGCGGCGCCTTCTCGACTGCGCACAAGATGGAGGCCGTCGCCGCCGGCGCGGGACGCGCAGTTGTCGTCGTGAACGGCGCCGAGGGCGAGCCGGCCAGCGGGAAGGACAAGCTGCTGCTGGTCCGGGCGCCACACCTCGTGCTCGACGGCGCTCTCGCCGCCGCCGCCGCGGTCGGCGCCGACCAGGTCGTCGTGGCCGTCGACCGTCATGCGTCCGAGGCGTTGGACTCGGTGCGACGCGCCCTTGGCGAGCGCCTGTCCTACGAGCCCGCGCCGATCCCGATGCGACTCGTAGCAGTCCCGACGCATTACGTGTCGGGCGAGGAGACGGCCCTCGTGCGTTGGCTGAACGGGGGAGAGGCCAAACCCACGAACACGGCCCGGCCCTTCGAGCGCGGCGTCGCCAGGCGCCCCACCTTGCTTGACAACGTCGAGACGCTCGCTCACGTCGCCCAGATCGTCCGCTGGGGGCCAGGCTGGTTCAGGACCGTGGGCACCCCCAACGAGCCGGGTTCGACGCTCATCAGCCTGTCTGGCGCAGTCGCACGGCCGGCGGTCTACGAAGTCCCGCTGGGCGCGTCCTTGGCGCGGGTTCTCGAGCAGTCGGGCGGCCGGCTCGATCAAATCTCTGCGGTGCTCGTCGGCGGGTACTTCGGCACCTGGCTGACGGCCGACAACGCGGCCGAGGCTCGTCTCTCGTGTGAGGACCTCGCCCGCTTCGGAAGCGACCTCGGGTGCGGCGTCGTCATCGCGCTCCCTCGAGAAGCGTGTGGAGTCGTGGAGTCGGCGCGCGTCCTGTCATGGCTAGCTTCGTCCACCGCGGGGCAGTGTGGGTCGTGCGTCCACGGACTGGCGTCGATCGCGGACACGACGGGCGCGGTCGCACGTGGTCGAGCGCCGCGAGACGCGGCTCTCCAGCTCATGCGCTGGGCCGAGCAGATCGAGGGACGCGGCGCGTGCAGACTGCCGGACGGAGCGGCGCGTTTCCTGCGCAGCTCGCTCGCCGCGTTCCAGCACGAGGTCGATCGGCATCTGCGAGGCGCTCATTGCGGCCAGGCCCCCCACGTGTTGCCGCTCCCGAACCCCGTTCGCGACTCATGGCGCTGAGGCTGCGGATCGACCCGATCGCCTGCGACGGGCGCGGCGTCTGCGCCGAGCTTTTCCCCGAGCGGGTGTCGCTCGATGATTGGGGCTTTCCGATCCTCGACGACGACCCGATCGGCCGGGACCTCCTGGAGCACGCCCGCCGCGCCGTCGCCGCCTGTCCGGTCCTCGCCCTTAGGTTGGAGCGGACATGAGGCTCACGCCGCTGCGAGTCGTTATCGCTGTCGCCGTTCTCTTCGGTCTGATCCAGCTGATCCCGAACCGGGTCTCGAATCCGCCCGCGAGACACGAGCCGCCATGGGACAGTCCCCAGACGCTTGCCCTCGCGAAGGTGGCGTGCTTCGACTGTCACAGCAACCAGACGCGCAGCTACTGGTACGAGAAGGTCGCCCCGGTGTCGTGGTGGATCAAGAACCACGTCGACGAAGGGCGCGCCCGGCTCAACTTCGATGAGTGGCAGCCCGGGACGGGCGCCGGCGGCGGACGGGCGGCCCGCACCGTGCAGCGAGGATCCATGCCGCCGTCCTTCTACACATGGCTTGGTCGGCACTCCGACGCCAAGCTCACGCCACAACAGCGGCAGCTGCTGGCCCAGGGACTCGAGGCGACACTGGGCCCCGGCGGGTTCGACGAAGGCGGGGGCGACCGCCACGGGTAGCCCGACTGGCGGTCGCGCTGGGCAGGTGAAAACCTCTCATCGCTGGGTATGAACCAGTCCGCCAGCCGAAGCTTGGGGAGGCGCAATGGGGGACGAGGAGAGGCGACTACGCGTACTCCTGGTCGACGACGAACCGGACATGCTGTATCTGCTACAGAGCGTCGTGAATGCCGAGTCCTGGGAGATCGTCGGCCGGGCGACGAACGCGCCGGACGCGGTGCGGCTCGCCGAGAGGATCGAGCCTGACGTCGCCATTGTCGACTACCGGATGCCGGGCGAGAACGGCCTCGAGCTGGCTGGCCGCCTGCGGACGCTGTGGCCGGAGATCACCAACGTCGTGTTCAGCGCCATGGACGTCGAACGTGAGGTGCTGGCGTCGGGGAACGTCGACCGGTTCGTGCGCAAGGGCGACCTCAAGAACCTGAAAACCGTCCTCGACCAGCTGAACGAGGCCTTCCAGCGCAACAACGGCAACTCAGGTCAATGAGCGGGCCCTGAGCAGCGTCCCGCTCAGCGCCGTCGCGCTACTCCAGCTGGAAGTCCTGGGGTGGGCAGATGTCGGCCGGGGACTGGGCGTCCGCACACCCGCCCGCTTCGGTGTGGGGCGCGTCAGTGAAGTGCGCGCCTACTTCAGGGCGGCGCCGACCACATTGGCCAAGGCGTGCATGAAGGCGACGCCCGCGTTGTCGAAGGATCTGACCTTCGATGCCTGAACGACGAGCGCACCGCGCACGCCGCCCGGGCCGAACACCGGAACGGCGGCGGCCGAGCGCGTCTCGGGCGCCAATGAAGACGTGTCGAAACGTCGCTCGGACGCCACGTCGTCGACCACGATTGCGCTGTGGGCCAGGATGGCGTAGCCAGCGAGCGATCCGCTTCCGGGCGGGACGGACGCCGGCTCGTCGTCAGGCGAGGCGGCGCGCACGACGAGCTTGTCATCGCCCTCGACCTCGAGCATGCGCGCCCGGTCCGCGCCCAGGAGACGGCGAGCGGCCTCGACGGTCTCGTGCAGGAGCGTGTCCTCGCTGGACGCGCTGTCGCTTCCGCTGGCGAGGGCGCGGGCCCCGAGCACGGCGACGGCCGACGCCCGGAGGTCGCGGATCCGCAACTCCTCGTCAAGGCGCCGTTGCTCCCTGACGTCGCGGAACACGATGATGCGCCCGAGTAGGTCGCCCTCGGTTGACCGGACGGGACGCATCATGAAGTGGCAGGGAACCGTCGATCCGTCGAAGTGCGGAGTCGGGATCTCACAGTCGTACGGCTCACCGGCTGTCGCGTGAGCGCGGAGGTCATCGAGGAGGGGTTGGGCGCCGTCGATGACAGGGAAGCTTTCGACGGGGCGACCGACGACGTCTTCCGCCTTCCACCCCCAAAGCTTCTCGGCCGCGTCGTTCATGTATGCGATCGTGCCGTCGCTGGTGACGGCCATGAGCGCTTCGGCGACGGCATCGAGCATGGCGACGCGAAAGCGGTCCTGCGCTTCAGCAGCGCGCCGCTCGGTGACGTCGCGAAAGATCGCGACGCTGCCCTCGTAGCGGCCGGCGCGGTCGAACATCGGACGCACGACCGACTCGACGACGATCGTCGTGCCGTCGGCGCGGCGTAGTCGCGTGTCGAACGGCGCGGGGGTCTCACCCTGACGGAGGCCGCCTTGCGTTTCCTTGGCGCCTGGGCGGTCTTCCTCGGGGATGAGGTCGAACAACGAGTGGGTGAGGAGCTCGTCGATCGAGACGCCGAGCATCTTGGCTGCCGTGCGGTTGGCGTAGCGCAGGTGGGCGTCCTTACCGACCACGACGGCTTGGTCGAGCGTCTGCAGGATCTGCTCGAGGAGGCGGCTGTCGGTCTCGCTCGGCGGCGCGCTGTCGCCGGCAGTGGCGACGCGCTCGGCGGCTGCCGCCAGCGTCATGCCGTCGTGCACGAGGCGGCGGACGCTTGCGATCCGCGCCACATCGGCCTCGGTGTAGTGGCGCTGACCTCCCTTGGTGCGCGTCGGCTGCAGCAGCCCGAAGCGGCGCTCCCACGCCCGAAGGGTGCCGGCCTCGACGCCGGTACGCCGGGCCAACTCACCGATACGCATGGGCACGGGACGACGGTACGGGGGCGGGCCAGAGCGGCTCAAGGCTCTTCGTGGCCAGCCCGGAGCAGCGCGGCAAGGAGCTCCGCCTGAGAGTGCACGCCGAACTTCCGGTAGATCGCTGTGAGGTGGTTCCTGACCGTGCTCTGGCTGAGGAACAACGACTTCGCGATCTGCTCGACATTCTCGCCGTTGATCAGGCGAGAGATGATCTCGACCTGGCGCGGTGAGAGATCGGCGGCCGCCGGGCTGCCTGCCAGCGACGGAAGTGCGCGGAGCGCCTTGGTGGCCCGCGCCTCGAGGGCGCTGTGGAGCACGTGGGGGTGAATGCTCTCAGCGGGTGCGGCGCCCTCGGTGAGTGGTCCGGCCGTCACGACGATCCCGAGCCGTGGCGGGTCGTGTTCGTCCATCGGCACGAGGAGGACGTAACGGTCCGCCCAGCCGTCCTCGCCCACTCGCAGGCGTGTCCTGACAGAGACGGCCATCCGTTCGGTTGCGGCCCGCGATGCGGCTTCGAGGAATTCGGCCGCGACCGACGGGTGCACGAAGCCGAGGAGGGGTGCCCCACGCAGATCCCGCCCCGGTCGGCCGATGAGCTGCGGGTCGGCGCTGACGTACTCGAGACGCCAATCGCGATCTGTCATGGCCAGCACGATGTTCGAAGGCGGCGGCGGGAGGTCGTCGAGACCGCCGAGGTCGGCCTCGGGCGTGAGGATCCAGAGGCCGTAGGGCCCGCCGGCGCCATCGACTCGGCGGCCCCATACGAGGATCTCCCGCTCCGACGCGTCAGGGAGAACGATCCGCCGGTGCACCTGATAGCCGTCGATGGCGCCGCTGGCGAGCGCGCCGTACGCCCGCTCCACCGCTGAGCGCTCCTCGGGCACGACGGTGGACGCGGAGTCGACACCGATCAGTTCGTGAGGATCGACTCCGAAGAGCTCGCCGGCCTTGTCGTTGACGACCTGAAACGTCCGGCTTTCGAGGTTCGTCATGATGGCGGCGACCGGCAGGCGTTTGAGCGCTACGCCCAGCTGCTCCTCGACGTCCGCCATGCCCGGCTCCTCCCGCGTGGAATCGTACGGCGCGCCGATCGCGAAAGGGAGAGGACACACGCCCAGCTGTCAATGACCGGCGCCTATTCCAGTGCGGGCAGTGTTTTGCGAACCTCCTCAGTGCATGCCCAGCCGCTCCGCACCGGGGGCCCTTGAACATCGTGTGCAGGGTTCCTTGCTGTTTCTCATCGGATTCCTTGACCTAGCGCCCCCCGGTGCGCAGCATCCGGCTGGAAGACCGATCAGAGAGGACAGGGAGCCATTCCTTGGGTGACGACCTGCTTGATGAGGCGCGGGACGCGGCTCGGCGGCTGTTCGACACCGGCGCCCTGGGTGTCGAAGACTGGCACGACCTTTCTTGGGGGGACCGCCAGCGGCTCGCCGTCGACGTCACCATGTTGGCGACGGCCTTGCGCGACGCCGGGTCGCCTATCAGCGAAGTTGACCGCGATCTCGCCGGCCCCGGCGCTCACGCTGTCCGCGCCCAGTTGCGGGCGCCGACGGGCGAGGTGCACCTGCAGCCGGTCGTCCGCCTCCCGGGGCGCCAGGTCGTCGGCTACGAAGCGTTGAGCCGGTTCCCCGCCTGGGCCCCCGACCGGTGGTTCCGCCGGGCGTGGTCGGTGGGGCTGGGCCCCGAGTTCGAGATCGCAGCGGTGGCCCGCGCCGTCGACACCCTGCGCTGGTTGCCCGACAACGTCTTTCTCGGCATCAACGTCTCGGCGTCGACGCTGGTCTCCGACGGGCTCATCGACGAGCTGGAGCACGCCGAGGGGCGGAGGGTCGTGCTCGAGCTCACCGAGCACGAACCCATCGGGGACTACAGCCCGCACTGCGAGCAGATCGCCCGCTTGCGGGCCCTCGGCGTGCGCATCGCGATCGACGACGTCGGCGCCGGCCATTCGTCGCTGCTCCACATCGTCCAGCTGCGCCCCGACGTCATCAAGCTCGACCGGTCACTCATCGACGGATGCGACAGCGATCCGCTCCGGCGCGTGCTGATGCAGTGCTTCGTGATGCTCGCTCGGCAGGCCCAGGCGTCTCTCGTCGCCGAGGGCGTCGAAACCGAAGCCGAGGCGCAGCTGCTGACGGCCAGTGGGGTCGGCCTCGCCCAGGGGTTCCTTTTCGGCGTGCCCCAGCGCCATCCCGCAGCACTCCCGGAACCTGCATCGCGGTGATTTCCGAGGACCGGCGCGAGCCCGTCGACGTGGACGCTGTCAACGGCGAAGGTGCCGCCGATCCCGTCCTCGCCGCTCTGCGCGAGATGGCGTCGGCGCTCGACGACCTCGCCCGTACCGCTGACGACATGACCAACCACGCCGACGCTCTTGCGGCGCTCCGCCGCGAGGGTCGGAGCTGGGAAGACCTTCTGTTCACGGATGAGGCGCGGCGCCTGACCACGCTGCTCGCCGACGGTGCCGAAGGCGTGGGGCGAGCCAACTCGAGCGTCCGGCGTGCCCAAGCCGCGGTGCTGTACGGCAGCGGGCTGTCGATGGAGAAGATCGGCAACCTGCTCGGCATCAGCCGCCAGCGCGTCGCCATCCTGCTGAAGGCGGCGTACGGGTAAGTCGCAGTTAGCACGAACAAGGACAGCGCCTCAGTCAGAGGCAGCAGCGTTGGCGGGGCCCCCCGGTAGGGTGGTCGCCCAATGCGGTCCAGCGTCGAGCCCCTCGAGGGCAACAAGGTCAAGGTGTCCGTCGAGGTCGAGGAGGGCGAGTTCGACAAGGCGATCGACGCCGCCTTCCGCAAGATCGCCCGCCAGACACGGATCCCCGGTTTCCGCCCCGGCAAGGCTCCGCGGCGCATCCTCGAGGCCCGTCTGGGCAGCGATGTGGCCCGGGAAGAAGCGCTGCGCGACTCGCTCCCGGATTTCTACGTCAAGGCCCTCGAGGAGCAGGACGTCGACGCCATCGCCGCACCCGAGATCGAGATCACCTCGGGCCGCGAGTCGGGCGCGGTCCAGTTCGAGGCTGTCGTCGAGGTCCGGCCCCAGGTGTCGGTCGCCGGGTACCAGGGCCTGCGGGTCACCGTGCCCAGCCCGGACGCCACTGACGAAGAGGTCGACCGTCAGCTCGACCGACTTCGTGAGCAGTTCGGCGAGCTGCAGACTGTGTCCCGGCCGGCTCGTGACGGCGATCACGTACTGATCGACCTCAAGGGCTACCGGCACTCAGAGCAGATCGAGGGCCTCACCGCCGACGACTTCCTCTACGAGCTCGGCAGCGGTTCGGTCGTCGCCGAGCTCGACGACGAGCTGCGCGATGCGAAGCCCGGCGACATCCTCAAGTTCACGGCGTCGGTCCCCGGCCAGGACGAAGAGGTGGGATTCCAGGTCCTGGTGAAAGAGGTGAAGGAGAAGATCCTTCCGGAGGTCACCGACGAATGGGCGAGCGACGCATCCGAGTTCGACACCGTCGACGCGCTCCGCGATGACATCCGGTCGCGGCTGGCCGCCGTCAAGCGCATGCAGGCGCAGCTGAGCGTGCGCAGCCAGTCGGTCGACGCCCTCGTCGAGCTGGTCACCGAGGACATGCCAGAGCCCCTCATCAATGAGGAGATGCAGCGCCGTCTCCACGAGCTGAGCCATCGCCTCTCCGCGCAGGGCGCCGACCTCGCCCAGTACCTGCAGGCCACCGGCCAGTCGGCCGAGGAGTTCCAGAACGACCTGCACGAGGCCGCCGTCAGCGCCGTCAAGGCCGACCTCGCGCTACGGGCTGTGGCCGACGCCGAGGACCTCGATGCGACCGACGAGGAGGTCGATTCCGAGATCGAGCGCATCGCGCAAGCAACAGGTCAAAAGCCTGCTGCCGTCCGCAAGCAGCTCGACCGCAATGACCAACTACCCGCGGTACGCTCGGACATTAGGAAGGGTAAGGCCTTGACGTGGCTTACCGAACACGTCGAGATCGCCGATGA
>JAFASB010000518.1 GCA_019244985.1 Acidimicrobiia bacterium
CTGCTTGCAAAGCAGGTGCTCTTCCAGCTGAGCTACGTCCCCCGTTGGTGAGGCCATGTTAGGACCGGCGTGATCGGCCACATGGCCGATTGAGGCGCGGTGTTTCTGGGAGAAGTATCGGCGGCAGCTGGGGGGAAACGAGGCGACATGGCCACGACCACTGGCATCCACCGGCGCTCGATCCAGCGCTACGGCTGGGTCCCCGACCTGCCCGACGCGCGCGACTACGTGTTCTCGGCGCCCGACGAGGTCATCGCCAAGCTTCCGCCCAAGGTCGACCTGCGCTCGAAATGTCCGCCGGTGTACGACCAGGGCCAGCTCGGGTCGTGCACCGCCAACGCGATTGCCGGTGCCTACGAGTTCGACCAGGTCCAGGAGCGCCAGCCTGACTTCATGCCCTCCCGGCTGTTCATCTACTTCAACGAGCGAGTGATGGAGGGCACCGTCGACATCGACGCCGGCGCCATGATCCGCGACGGGATCAAAAGCGTCGCCAGGCTCGGCGTCTGCACCGAGAGCAGCTGGCCCTACGACATCGCTGCCTTTCGCGACCCGCCGGGTCCGGGCTGCTTCAAGGAGGCGCTCCAGCACCAGGCGATCGTCTACCGGAGCATCCCCCAGCAGCTGAACCAGCTGCAGGCGTGTCTGGCCACGGGGATTCCCTTCGTGTTCGGGTTCTCGGTGTACGAGAGCTTCGAGAGCGAGGAGGTCGCCCGCACCGGCGTGGTGAACATGCCCGGGGCCGGCGAGCAGCAGGTCGGCGGGCACGCCGTCGTCGCCGTCGGCTACGACAACGCCGCCCAGCGCTTCACCGTGCGCAACTCCTGGGGCAAGAACTGGGGTCAGAAGGGTTACTGCACGATGCCCTTCGCCTATGTCACCAGCCCGCAGCTGGCCTCGGACTTCTGGGCGATCTACGCCGTGGAGAAGAACGGCAAAGCGACCACGGGATCACGCAAGGCGACCACGAAGAGGGGTCTTGCTAAGCACCGAGGTTGACGGTGTCTAGCCCTTTCGGGCCATAGCGCGGAAAGCGACAGTTTCATACGGTTGCAAACCATGAAGGTTCTGATCTGCGACGACGAGTCCGACATCCGGCTGCTGTACCGGACGGCGTTCGAGCAGCAGGGGGCCGACGTCGTGGTGACCAAGAACGGCGACGAGTGCGTACAGGTCGCGGCCGACGACCAGCCGGACATGGTGATCCTCGACCTGATGATGCCCATTCGAGACGGGTTCTCCACGCTCGCCGAGCTGCACGGCCGCTGGCCGTCGACGATCGTGTACATCGTCAGCGCGTTCGCGTCCCCCGAGAACTTCATGCGCAGCCGCGCCCTCGGCGCCAAAGCCTGCTACGACAAGATCGACTTCCTCGGCCGGATCCCCTCCCTCATCGACAGCGGGACCGCCGCCTGACTCCTGCTTTTGCTCGATTTTGATCGCTCAGCGATCAGAAGTCGGCAATAGCGACCGTCAGAGCTTGAAGATGGCGCCGATCGCCAGGCCGACGACGAAGAGCAGACCGGCCCGGCGCGTGTGCACGAAGGCGTAGGCCGCGTACCACAGCGGCCAGATCGGCCACTCGGCCGGCGGCTCGGCTGGTCTCGGCTCGTCGAACGCCTTCCACACGCCACGGAGGGCGGGCAGCGCTCCGAAGGCGAGCAGTGAGGGCCAGGGCAACGTGCCCTGGATGACGAGGGCCACGATCACGACGTAGAACGCCGCCATCAGTCCTTGGGTGACCCGCCGGGACGGCGCGTCGCCGAGCAGCACCGGAAGGGTGTGCGTGCCCGCCGGCTCGTCCCACGGGATCTTGTCGACGTGCTTGCCCATCAGGACGGCCGTACACAGCAGGCCGTACGGGAGCGACGCAGCGATGATCTCCCAGGGGATGCTGCCGACCGCCGAGTAGTACACGCCGCCCACGAGCAGCGGGCCCCACACCACCAGCACGGACGGCTCCCCGAGGCCGTGCTTCTTGAGTCGCAGCGGCGGCGCCGTATAGGCGGCGCTGATGAAGAACCCACCGAGCGCGAAGGCCACCACCGGCCAGCCTCGCTCCACGAACAACACGACGAGGATGGCGAGATCGAGAACGTTGACGAGGAGGGCTGCAGCGGTGAGCCGCTTGCGCGTCACCATCCCCGACAGCACCGGGTGGGGTGCGTACAGAGCGCGCGGGTAGTTGTCGCTGTCCGTCCCCACGTCCAGGTCGAACAGGTCGTTCATCAGGTTGTTGGCGGCATGAGCCAGCAGGATGCCCACCGTCGCCAGACCCCACAGCCACCACTTGAACCCCGGCTCGTTGACACCGAGCAGCCCGGCAACGAGCGCTGCGGTCAGCGTCATCGGCAGAACAGCAGCGCGCGTCAGGACCAGCCAACGCGAGACAGGGTCGACGTGACCCTTGGGCGGGTTGGTCGTCTGCAGGACGTAACGCCAATTGGCCAGGAGGCTCTGGCGCTCCTCGACCCGTGCCATACCGGACGTTCTAGCGCCCGCTCGCGACGTCGACCAACTGGCCGCCGCCCATCGAACCCTCGAACACCGCCGCCTTCACGCCGCGGTCGGCGAGGGCGGCGAGGAATGGCGTCGGCTCGACCAGCTCGGCCAGGCCGCCCGCGCCATGACGGCTGAGCGAGCCCTCGATCAGCGACACCGCGGCCATCGCCGCCACTGTGCCCGCAGCCACGCCCGGACGGTCGATTGCACCGAGCACGTACTCGTCGAGCGCGGCCCCTCGGCTGCCCCGGACCTCGACCCGCAGGGCGCCCAGGCCGCCCTCGGGATGCGGGCGCCGCAGCATGGGCAGCCGCGCGGTCAGTCGGTCCCGTCGGTTGGCACCGGCGCGAGCCGTGACCCGACGCACCGTGGGGAAGGCGGTCGTGAGCAGGAGGGGCTCGGGGAAAGCGCCCCGGTAGCAGTCGACCCCCCGCACCGGATCGGGAAACCAGCACAGCGTCCGACCGGAACCGCCACGGCGACGACTCCACGCGCCGTCGTGCCAATCGAGACCCGCCTCGCCGAGCGCCCGGTGGAGCTGCCGCGCGCAGGCCGGCCCGCCCGTGCCGACCTTGGCGATGTGAATCTCGTCGATGCGGTCAAAACGGGTGGCGGCGTGGGCGGCGAGCACGCATCCCAGTCCCGGTGAGAATCCGGCCCCAACGACGATGTGCAGCCGGCGCTCGCGTGCCTCGGCGTCGAGGTCGAGGAGCGCCTTCACGTCGTCGGCGGCGTCGGCGGTCGACACGACGTGTGCGCCCCGCTCGAGGGCGCGCTCGGCCAGCGGACGGTGCGCAACCGGGGCGGCGAGCACCACCACGTCACCCTGCTCGGGTGCGAAGTCGGCCTCGGCGCCGGCGCGGGCCGGAGGG
Organism: Acidimicrobiia bacterium; assembly: GCA_019244985.1. GTDB lineage: Bacteria > Actinomycetota > Acidimicrobiia > Acidimicrobiales > AC-14 > CADDZP01. Next base: position 3,375 of record JAFASB010000518.1, read on the forward strand.
CCGAGCGACTCGACGACGGCATCGCGCAGCTCGACATTGCGCTCCACGATCACCAGGTCGTCGACCGACAGCACCGAGATCAGCTGGCGCGCTGCGCGCGCGCCGACTGCTCCCGCGCCGATGATCAGGACCCGCACGAGGGCCTTACCGGAGGTCCGGACCGGAGAGCTCGCGCCATCCACCGCCCTGGGGCGGGACGCCCCCGCTCCCGCGCAAACGGACGACGCCCGCGACAGCGGCGGCGACGCCAACGGCAACCACGATTCGTCGGAAGAGGCGCACGGCGTGGGGCTAGCTGGAATCGAACCAGCGACCTCATCCTTATCAGGGATGCGCTCTAACCGACTGAGCTATAGCCCCGCTTCGCTAGGCGAAGCTACACGACAGTCGAATGAGGTCTGTCGTCCTCGAGGACGTTGATCTCGATGCCGCCGACCACGTCGCTGATGAGGTTGTAGAGCACCGCCATCAGGACGTTGAAGGCGCTGCCAATGATGACGAGGAGCAGGCCGCCGATCGCCGCGCCGCGCAAGAGCTGCAGGCCGAGGAAATGGAATTTCGACGCGATCAGGTCGCTGACGAAGTTCTCGATGTTGCCCCGGACACCGGTGACCGTTGCGACCAGCCAGAGGACGATGCCGGCGACCAGCAGGATCAGGAACATGCACAGGTAGAAGATCAACGAGAACCGAAGCACCGACCAGAGGTCGAAGCGGCGGATCACCCGACGCGTGCGGCGACTGCCTCGCGCACGCACTGGCAGGGGCGTGGCCGCGGACATCGGTGTTGGCGCCGGCGCCGGCGCCGGTGGTGGCGGAGGCAGGGGCGGCGGCGGCGGGGGGGGCGGGGGCGCAGTGACGGGCGGCGTGGGAGTCGCAGGGGCAGGTGCAGGTGCAGGTGCTGTTGGCGCAGGTGCTGTTGGCGCCGGTGGCGTTGGCGCCGGCGGGCGAGCCACTCCGGGATCGGTCGGGCGGACGTACCCGGACGGGATCGAACTGGGCGGCGGACGCGGGTTGAACACCGGGGTCGGTGTTCCGAGGGGCTGCGGGACGTCCGGCTCAGGTTCCGGACCCGCGGGCGAGTCGGCGACCTCGACGTGATCGTCGGCAGAGGCAGCCTCGTCGCCCTGCACGTCCTTGGCCTCGTCGTCGGGAGGATCGCCGAACTGCAGCTCCGTCATCGGCAGACCTCGAACTGGACGGGCGCGACCTGACACAGGCCGGCCTGTCGTCCGACGGCTGCCAAGCGGGTGGCCCACTCGGGCGGGACGATCACGGCCGCGCCAGCCTGCCCCGACGACGATGGAACCACCGAGTACACGGGTACAGCTTGCCCCAACAGTTGGCCGAGCCGGGACCATGCCGCCCGCAGCGCAGGAGCCATGCCGTCAGGGCCTTGGCCGCCGGCGTCACGGTGAGCACGGGCGACTGCTGTCGCTTTCGCCACGTCGACCCGCACTTCGGTCTCGCTCCCCACCTCCCGGTAGGACTCGATCCGCCCACCGTTGGCCGTCGCCACCGACGAGGCGGCAGCGCGACCTTCGGCCGCGCCGGCCAGAGCAGCCGCGTCGGCCGCCGTACGCGCCGACGCCCGGTCGACAGCGGCGCCACCGATGCGCCCGAGCAGCACGATCGCTCCGCCGGCCGCCAACACGACGAGCACCAACAGCGGGACCGCCGATCCCCTCTCTCCTTTGCGCACCAGCGCGCTCCTTCCACAGATCGCGGAAAACCTGGGGGGGAAGCGACTGCTACTCGGTGTCTTCGACCTGCAGGACGGGCGCCGCAGTGGCGACCGTCTGGTCCTTTTCGAGGCTCATCACACGCACGCCCGTTGCGTCTCGTCCCTGCGACGAGATGTCGCGCGCCGACATGCGGATGGTGACGCCTGCAGAGGAGATCAGGAACAGCTCGTCGTCGAGGCCGACCATGAACGCGGACACGACATAGCCGCGCCGGGCCGTCAACTTGATGCCCTTGACGCCCATCGTGCCGCGACCCTTCCGCGGGAACCGTTCGAGCTTGGTGCGCTTGCCGTAGCCCGCGTCGGTGACGATGAGGATGTCGACGTCGTCACGCGCCACATCGCACGACACGACCTCGTCGCCCTGGCGCAGCCGCATGCCGATGACGCCCGCCGCCGATCGGCCCATCGCTCGCACAGAGTCCTCGGTGAACCGGATGGTTTGGCCCAAGCGGCTGACCATGAAGATGTCGTTCTCGCCCCCGGTCTGGATGACCTTGACGAGCTCGTCCTTCTCCTTGAGATTGATGGCGATGATGCCGTCACGACGTGAGCTGTCGTACTCGCTCATCAACGTCTTCTTCACCTGACCGTTCTTGGTGGCGAAGAACAGATAGCGCCCGTCCTCGTACGTGCGGGTGTCGATGACGGCGGCGATCTTCTCGTCGGGCGCGAGCGCCAACAGGTTCACGATGGCGGTGCCGCGCGCCGTGCGCTCCTTCATCGGGATCTCGTGTGCCTTGAGCCGGTACACCTTGCCGCGGTTCGAGAAGAACAACAGATACGAGTGGGCCGTCGTCATGAGGAGGTGGGCGACGTAGTCGTTGTCGCGGAGCTTGGCTGCCTGCACACCCCGACCACCACGGCCCTGGGTGCGGAAGGCGTCGGCCGACACCGACTTCACGTAGCCGTTCCTGCTGAGGGTGACGACCAGGTCCTCGTCCTCGATCAGATCCTCGAGGTCGATCTCACCGGGATCGAAGGTGATCTCCGCACGCCGAGGCGTGGCGAACTTCTCCCTGACCTCGGCGAGCTCGGTCTTGATGACCCCGCGCAGCTTGGTGGGACTGCGCAGGATCGACTCCAGCTCGGCGATCGTCTCGCGCAGCTTCGCCATCTCGTCTTTGAGCTCGTTGCCGTTGAGACGGGTGAGCATGACCAGGCGCCTGTCGATGATGTGGTTGGCCTGGATCTCGCTGAAGTTGAAGGGCTTCGCCATCAACGCTTGGCGCGCCCCGTCGCGGTCGGCCGACCCGCGGATCAAAGCGATGATGCGGTCGATCTTGTCGAGGGCCTTGAGGAGACCCTCGACGATGTGGGCGCGGTCCTGCGCCTTCTGCAGGCGGAACTCCGAGCGCCGGCGGATGACCTCAACCTGGTGGTCGACGTAGGCCTGCAGAGCCTGGGTCAGGTTGAGCGTGCGGGGCACGCCGTCGACCAGGGCGACCATGTTCACGCCGAAGCTCGTCTGGAGCGGCGTGTGCTTGTAGAGGTTGTTCAGGACGACGTTCGCCGACGCATCCTTCTTCAGGTAGATGACGAGC
>JAFASB010000067.1 GCA_019244985.1 Acidimicrobiia bacterium
TCATGTTGACCTTGGTCCTGATGAGGTCCTCGTCGGCGATGGCGGCGTCGCGGGGAAGGAACGAGACCTCGATCGTGCGGTCGGCCGCCAGCTCTGCGTTGACGAGATCCTCGACGCGCGGCCCGAAGCCCTCCGGAAGGGGATCGAACTCGAAGTCCATGCGCGCCGACAGCGGCTCCATGTTGCCGCCGGTCACCGCCTTCCCCCACTCGTTCCAGATCACGCCGCACAGCACATGCAGCGCCGTGTGGGTCCGCATCAGGGCGTGGCGGCGCTCCCAGTCGACCTCGCCCTCGATCTCTTCGCCGACGGCGGGGAGCTCGCCCTCGAGCGTGTGCCAGACCGACTCGCCCTCCTTCCGGACGTCGACAACGGGGCGCCCGCCGAGCGTGCCGTTGTCGTGCGGCTGGCCGCCCCCGGTGGGATAGAACGCCGTCTGGTCGAGCACGACCCGATTGCCCTCGGCGTCCACTTCGACCACCCGAGCTGTGAACGCCCGCAGGTAGGCGTCGTTGAGGTACAGCAGCTCGGTCGCCATGCGCCACTGATTCTGTCGCGTTGCGCCGCCGCGTCCGGCAGAGCGACGGGCGGAGCTATGTCCCGATACGACCGCCGAGGTAGGCGGCGCGCACGTCGTCGTCCTCGAGGAGGCTGCGGGCGGGCGCCGACTTCACGATCCGGCCCGTCTCCAGGACGTAGGCGCGGTGGGCCCGGGCCAGCGCCTGGGCGGCGTTCTGCTCCACGACGAGGATCGTCGTCCCCTGGCCGTTGATCTCGGTGATGATCTCGAAGATCTGACTGACGAGCTTCGGGGCCAGACCCATCGACGGCTCGTCCAGCAGCAGGAGACGAGGACGGGCCATCAGCGCCCGTCCGATCGCCAGCATCTGCTGCTCGCCGCCGGACAAGGTGCCGCCGGTCTGGGACTTCCGGTCGGCCAGTGCCGGGAAGAGCTGGAACACGCGATCGAAGTCGTCCTCGGTGTCGCCGCGCACGCTGCCGCGGCGGGCGTACGCGCCCATCTCCAGGTTCTCGACGACCGACATGCCGGGGAAGATTCCCCGGCCTTCGGGCGCCTGACAGATGCCCCGCTCGACACGGCGGTGCCCGGGCATATGGCCGATGTCCTCACCGGCGAACCGCACATGGCCCGACGACACCTTGCGCAGCCCCGAGATCGTCTTGAGCGTCGTGCTCTTGCCGGCGCCGTTGGCGCCGATGAGGCTCACGATCTCGCCCTCCTCGACGGTCAGCGACACGCCCTTCAGCGCCTCGACCTTGCCGTAGTGAACGCGAACGTCGTCGAGCTCAAGAAGCATCCGAGGCCACCCCCAAGTACGCCTCGATCACAGCCTGGTTGGTCTGCACGTCCGCGGGCAGGCCCTCGGCGATCTTCTTGCCGAAGTCGAGCACCGCGATCCGGTCGCTGATCGTCATGACGACGCTCATGTCGTGCTCGATCAACAGGATCGTCTTGCCCGTGTCGCGGATGCGGCGGATGAGCGCCTGCAAGGCGGCCTTCTCGTTGGGGTTCATCCCGGCGGCCGGCTCGTCGAGCAAAAGGAGCTTGGGTTCGGTCGCCAACGCGCGCGTGATCTCCAGCCGGCGCTGGTCGCCATACGAGAGGTTCTTGGCCGCCTCACTCGCGACGCGCGAGATGCCCACGAATTCGAGGAGCTCGCGCGCCACCTCCTCGCCATCGCGCTCCTCGGCCCGGTGGCGACGTGATCCGAACACCGCACCGGGAACGCTCGCTTGGTGGCGGGCGTCGGTGCCGACCATCACGTTCTCGAGGGCCGACATGTTGGCGAACAGCCGGATGTTCTGGAAGGTGCGGGCGATCCCGAGCCGGGTGATGGCGTGCGGCCGCCGGCCGGCGAGCGGCTCACCGCCGAAGCGGATCGCTCCGGACGCGGGCTCGTACACACCGGTGACGGCGTTGAAGACCGTCGTCTTGCCTGCGCCGTTGGGTCCGATGAGGGCGAAGATCTGGCCCTCCTCGATCGCGAGGTCGAGGCCTTCAACGGCGACCACACCGCCGAAGCGCATGGTGAGAGCGTCGAGCTCGAGGATCGCCGTCACGTCTCGGCTGCCGTCTCCGCGCCCATCGACCCCATCCCGCCCTGGCCTTCGGTCATCTCCTCGGCCCGCTGTCTCGACGGCAGGAGACCCTGCGGCCGGAAGATCATCAGCACGACGAGGGCCCCGCCGAACACCAGCACCCGGTAGTCGGCGAAACCGCGAAAGCGCTCGGGCAGCCAGGCGACGAGGAAGGCGCCGAGGATGACGCCCGCGATGTTGCCCGAGCCGCCCATCACAACGGCGGCGAGGATGAGCACCGACAGGATGAACGGGAAGTTGCTGGGGGTGATGGCGATGACCTTCGAGGCGAACATGACTCCGCCCGCGCCGCCGATCGATGCTCCGATGGCAAAGGCCCAGAGCTTGAACTTGAACGTCGGCACGCCCATCAGCTCGGCCGCGTCCTCGTCCTCGCGGATCGCCATCCACGCCCGTCCCACCCGGCTGTGCTTGAGCCGCTGCACCACCACGATCACGATCACGAGCAGCGCCAGCACCAGGTAGTAGTACGGCTTCGGGTCGATCACGCCGTACTGGAGCTGGCTGACGTGGCCGACGTTCGGCGGGTGGGGAATCCCCGCGATACCGCGCGGGCCGCCCATCCAGTTCGAGTTGTTGGCCGTGATCCGGATGATCTCACCGAACCCGAGGGTGACGATCGCCAGGTAGTCACCGCGCAGACGCAGCGTGGGCGCGCCCAGGATCACGCCCGCGACCGCGGCCATGGCGATCGCTGTCGGCAGGATCACCCAGAAGCTCCACCCCTGCTCGGTGCCGAGCAGGGCCATGGCGTATCCCCCGATGGCGAAGAAGGCGACGTACCCGAGGTCGAGAAGCCCGGCCTCGCCGACGACGATGTTGAGGCCCACGGCCAGCAACACGTAGACGCCGATCGGGAAGAACAGGATCGACTTCCAATCGCTCTCGGGCGCCATGATGCGGCCGATCGAGTCCGCAGGGAGCAGGACGGCGCCGACGAGCAGCAGGACGTAGACGGCGAACCGGCCCCAGCGCGGCAGACGCTCCCACGACCGCGAGAGCGATCCCCGAACGTCGGGAATCTGCAGCCGGTTCACGCCCGTGCCCTCTCGAGCGCCTCACCCAGAATCCCCGTCGGGCGGAACATCAGCACCACGACCAGCACGACGAAGGCGATCACGTCCTTCCACTGCGTTCCCCACACACTGGACCCGTACGCCTCGATCAGACCGAGCGCGAAGCCGCCGACGAGTGCGCCGCGCAGGTTGCCGATCCCACCGAGCACCGCGGCGGTGAAGGCCTTGATGCCGAGGACGAAGCCCACGTCGAAGCGCGTCTGCTCGAGCAGGACCCCATACATCAGTGCACCGCCACCGGCCATGATCCCGCCCAGCAGGAAGGTGAGCATCACCACCCGGTCGATGTTGACGCCCATGAGGACAGCCGTCTCGGGGTCCTGTGCAGTCGCCCGGATCCCCCGCCCGAGACGGGTGGCGGCGACGAAGCGGTCGAGCACGAACATCATCACCAGAGCAGCGACGACGACAAGGACCTTGTCGGTGCGCACCGCGCCGTCGCCGATGTGGAACAGCACCGTCTTGCTCAGGATGCGCGGGAACGACAGCGTGTCACGGCCGTAACGAAGCGCGAACACTTCCTGCAGGAAGAAGGACGCGCCGATGGCCGAGATCAGCGCCGCGAGGCGGGAGGCGCCGCGCTTGCGGAGCGGCCGGTAGGCGACGCGCTCGAGGACGACGGCTGCGCCCCCCGACGCTGCGGCCGCGGCAAGCGCGCAGAGCAGGAGGGCTCCGACGAGTGCGAAGCCACCGATGGCGTGGTCGATGCCGAGGCCGTGCATCGTGAACAGGGCTGCGAAGGTCCCGATCATGAAGATCTCGGAGTGGGCGAAGTTGATCAGCTTCAGCACGCCGTAGACGAGCGTGTAGCCGAGTGCGACCAGCGCGTAGATGGCGCCGAGCGTGAGTCCGTCGATCGTCGACGACCAGAACTGATCGATGAGGTGGTGGATCGCTCACTCCTCTCCGGAAAGACGAACGGGAGCGCCGCAGCGCTCCCGTTCGTCTCCCGTCATCTCTGCCCGGTCAAATGAGCGTGTTGACGTCTCCCAGCAAGGCGAGCTTGCCGTCCTTCACTTGGTACATGTAGATGGCACCGCCCTGGACCTCACCCTGAGGATCGAACTTGATCTCCTTGGTGATGCCCTTGAAATCGACGGTCGTCAGGAACTGGTTGATGGTCTGCGCGGTCGTGTTCCCAGCGGCGATGGCCTTCAGGACGGCATTGGTGCCGTCGTAGGCCTCGGCCGAGTACGTGCCCGGGTCCGCCCCACTGGACGCCTTGTAGTCCTTGGTGAACTGCTGGGCGGCTGGATCAGAGGACGCTCCCGCCAGCAAGCAGGCGCAGGTGATGTAGGCACCCTCGGCGGCCGTCGTACCGGCCTCGTCGATCAGCTTCTGATCGAGTGAGCCGTCACCGGATACGAAGGCGCCCTTGAACTGGCCGTCACGGAGCTGCTTCAGCAGCGGCCCCGCGTCCTGGTAGTAGCCGCCGTAGAACACGGCGTCGACCTTGCCGGCGTTCACCTTGTTGACCGTCGACGAGTAGTTGCCGGCGGCCGCCTTCGGGTCGACCGAGTCGTTCACGGTGACCGCGGAGCCGAGCTTCGAGCGCACGACGTCGCCCAGGCCCTTGCCGTACTCGCTGGCGTCGTCGATGACCGCCACCTTCTTGGCCGCCAGCTTCTTGGAGATGTAGTCGGCGTCGGCCGGGCCCTGCTTGTCGTCGTTGGCCAGCAGGCGGTGGAAGTACTTCCAGCCGTTGAGCTGGAGCTTGGCGTTGGTCGCGGATGCCGACAGGTTGGGGATCTGGCCCTGCTCGAAGATCGGGTCGGCGGCCTTGGACTCACCCGAGAACGCGGGGCCGATGACCGCCACGACCTTGTCGCTGATGGCTTTCTGGGCCAGCTGCGGCGCCTGAGCGGGGTCGCCCTGGCTGTCGTAGGGCACCAGCGTGACCTTGGTCTTGGCCGTCTTGTTGTACTGGTCCATCGCCAGCTTCTCGCCGTTCCGGATGTTGATGCCGAGCTGGGGCGAGTTGCTGCCGGTCAGGGCACCGAAGAACCCGATCTTGATGGCGCTGCCCGAGCTCCCACTCGAACTGCTCTTGCTGCTGCCTCCGCCGCACGCGGCCACGACCGTCGCCATGACGGCTGCTACCGCTACGACCCGCAAACGGGTCCCGTTCATTCGCGCGCTCCTTCTCGCCTCGATGACGGCCAGACAATACGGGTCGACGAGGACGCCTGCCACGATGCCCCTCGCCCTAGCCTGCGGCCATGGCGGATGCGGCCGCGATTGCCTCGATCATCTCCGCCGCCGGCACCCTCGTCCTGGCCGGTGCCACGTTCGCGGCCGTGCGATCGGCCAACACTGCGGCGCGGACCGCCGAGCGCTCGTTGATGGCGGGACTGCGGCCGTTGCTGATCCCGTCTCGGACCACCGACCCACCGATGAAGGTCCTGTGGTCCGACAGCCACTTCATCCGCCTCGACGGTGGCCAGGCCCACGCGGCGATCGACAGCGACGTGATCTACCTCGCCCTGGCGATCCGCAACGCGGGCACGGGTATGGCCGTGCTGCACGCGTGGCAGGGCTCGCCCGCCGACTTCGACAACCAGGTCCGGCCCGATCCCAACACGTTCCGCCGGCTCAGCATCGACCTCTTCATCCCGCCGGGCGAGCCCGGGTTCTGGGAGAGCGCGTACCGGGACCCTGCCGAGCCGGCGTTCAAGGAGGCGGCGGACGCCATTGCCAACCGCCAAGCGCTGTTCATCGACGTTCTCTACGGCGACCAGGAAGGCGGCCAGCGCGCCATCACCCGCTTCATCGCCGTTCCCGCTGGCGAGGAGAACTGGTACACCCAGACGGGCCGGACGTGGAACATCGACCGGCCCGACCCGCGGTAGCTCGCTAGGTCAGACCGACTCGGTCCAGGACTTCTTCGGGGAGACCGACGAGGCCGGTGATGAAGGGACCGAACTCGGCGTAGACGGCGGACCCCTCGTCGAAGCGCATGCGGTAGACGCACTCCTTGAGATCGACGGGATCCTCGGCGAAGAGGGTGACGCCCCACTCGTAGTCGTCGATCCCGGTCGACCCGGTGATCAGCTGCAGGATGCGTCCCGCGAACTCCCGGCCGACCTTGCCGTGTCCGAACATCAGCTCCTTGCGCTGCTCGAACGGCAGCGTGTACCAGTTGGCGTCGCCCTCGCGCTTCTTCGACATCGGGTAGAAGCAGATCGCTGTCTTGCCCGGCGGCGGCAGGTGCGGGTGAAGGCGCGCGTCGAGGAGCTCTTCGGGCATGCCCTTCGAGTACTCGCTGACCTCGGTGAGGCTGACGTAGGAGTCGACGAACTCGAGACCGGCCTGGCGCACCTCGCTCTGGAACTGCTGCAGCCGCCACAGGTCGGGGCCCACGACCATGAAGCCGAGGTCCGCCTTGTGGCCCAGCACCGCGAACGGCACGACCTGGTGCTCGTCCTCCTGCGCCGACTTCACGGCTGCCAGGACGGCCTGGCGGTCAACGTCGTCGCCGACGGCACAGAACAGGTGGAGGCAGCCCCAGCCTTCGGAGGGAGTGACAGGTTCGACCATCGCCGCCGAGCCTATGGGCCGCCGCCCCCTACGGCTTCTTCGCCTCGATCAAGAACCGGGTGGCGTCGTCGACGAACGCTCCCTCACGCGCGATGTGTTCGTGCATGGCCCGCAGCCGATTGGAGAAC
>JAFASB010000068.1 GCA_019244985.1 Acidimicrobiia bacterium
TTGGAGCAGCTCGGCGTCATAGAGCGCGTTGCCCGAGCGCAGGCGCTCGACGTCCATCTCCAGCTTTGCGTGGGTGGGGGCGCCGAGATCGATGGCGCCGTCGCGGAGGTCGGCGACGATCGCGCCGTCGATCCCCGTCGCTTCCCAGTTGATGCTGCCCACGCTCGAGCGGGCCTGGATGATCAGCGACGATCGCTCCGGGACGACGCGGAACGAACTCACGCGCTCTCGTTTCCCAAATTCCCTCCCAGCAGGTTCTACCACTCTACGCGGGCACTCTGTGCCCCTTCGCGCACATTTCCGGGCGCGTCCAGCTACGGTTCGGGCCGATGGCCGCCTACACCATCGTCCCCGGCGCCTCCGAGATCAGCATCGGCGGCACGTCGACGGTGCACGCCATCAAGGGATCGGCGGTCGACGTCAACGGCGCGCTGGAGGCCGACCTCGATGGCGGCGAACTGGTGCGGTCGCTCAGCGGCCGGATCGAGGTCCCGGTCGCCGGCCTGCGCTCGGGGAACCCGCTGCAGGACGGCGAGCTCCAGCGGCGGGTGGACGCTCGGCGCTATCCGCGCATCGTCGGCGAGGTGCGCAAGGCGGTGCCGCTCGGCGAGGACGGTCTGTTCCGCGTCGAGGGCGACGTCACGTTCCACGGCGTCGCCCGCGCCGTCGAGGACACGGTGGTGGTGCGCGCAGATGGCGACCGGCTGACCCTCGAGGGCGAGCACGTCTTCGACATCCGCGACTTCGGTGTCAAGCCGCCGCGGATCCTGATGCTGCGGGTCGACCCGATGGTGAAGGTCCGCATCAGACTGGTGGCAGAGCTGGCATGACGACAGAACCGGAACGGATCGAGGAGCTGTACGTCCTGTGGACGTCCGAAGGATTGAGTTGCGACGGTGACAGCGTCTCGATGACGGCGGCCACCCAGCCGCGCATCGAGGACGTGGTGCTGGGGCTCGTGCCGGGCCTGCCGAAGGTCCGCCTCCACAACAAGGTCCTCGCCTACGAGAACGGCGACGAATTCATGGAGGTGTTCTGGAAGGCGGCGCGCGACGAGCTCGACGCCCCATTCATCCTCGTCGTCGAAGGCTCGATCCCCAACGAGAAGATCAACGGCGACGGTTACTGGACGTCGATGGGCAACCACGCCGACGGCACGCCGAAGACGCTCAACGAGTGGCTCGACGAGCTGGCGCCCCGCGCCTGGGCGGTCGTGGCCGCGGGTACGTGCGCCACGTACGGCGGCATCCACGCCATGGCGGGCAACCCCACCGGGTGTATGGGGTTGGCCGACTATCTGGGGTGGGACTTCCAGGCTCGGTCGGGCCTCCCGATCGTCAACGTGCCGGGCTGCCCGATCCAGCCCGACAACTTCATGGAGACGCTGACGTGGCTGCTGTTCCAGGCGGCCGGCGTGGCGCCGCCCATTCCGCTCGATGAGCAGCTGCGCCCGCAGTGGCTGTTCGGTAAGACGGTGCACGAGGGCTGCGACCGGGCGGCGTACTACGAGCAGGCCGACTTCGCCCACGAGTACGACTCGCCGAAGTGCCAGGTGAAGCTGGGCTGCTGGGGCCCGATCATCAACTGCAACGTCACCAAGCGGGGGTGGATGGACGGGATCGGGGGTTGTCCCAACGTCGGCGGCATCTGCATCGGCTGCACGATGCCCGGCTTCCCCGACAAGTTCATGCCGTTCATGGATGAGCCGCCCGGCGCGGTGGTGTCGAGCATGCTGATCGCGCCGTACGGACGGCTGATCCGCACGCTGCGCGGCATCACCAACAAGACCGTCAACCAGGAGCCGAAGTGGCACCACACGGGCGACGCGTTGACATCCGGCTACGACCCGCGCTGGTCGTCGAAGTAGGGAGGACGTCGTGGCGACGAACGGCGATGGCATCGTCGAGATGGCGTGGGACCCGATCACTCGCATCATCGGCAACCTCGGCATCTACACCAAGATCGACTTCAACCAGCGAACCGTGCTCGAGTGCAAGAGCACGTCGTCGATCTTCCGCGGCTACAGCGTGTTCATGCGCGGTAAGGACCCACGTGACGCCGGGTTCATCACCAGCCGTATCTGCGGGATCTGCGGCGACAACCACACGACGTGCTCGGTGTACGCCCAGAACATGGCCTACGGCCTGAAGCCGCCGCCGATCTCGGAATGGATCGTGAACCTCGGGGAGGCCGCCGAGTACCTCTTCGACCACACGATCTTCCAGGACAACCTCGTGTTCGTCGACTTCTGCGAGCAGATGGTGAAGGAGACCAACCCCGGTCTGCTCGAGAAGGCCGAGCACACCGAGGCGCCCAACGCCGGCATCCACGGCATGAAGACCATCGGCGACATCATGCGCGCCTACAACCCCTTCGAGGGCTCCGTCTACAAGGAGAGCCTCGAGATGAGCCGCATCACGCGCGAGATGTTCTGCCTGATGGAGGGGCGACACGTCCACCCGTCGACCGTGTATCCGGGGGGCGTCGGCACGATCGCCACGCCGCAGCTCTTCACCGACTACCTCTCCCGGCTGCTCAAGGTCACCGACTTCCTGAAGCGTCTCGTGCCGATGAACGACGACGTGTTCGACTTCTTCTACGAGGCGATGCCGGGTTACGAACAGGTCGGCAACCGACGCGTGCTGCTCGGGTGCTGGGGGTCGTTCCAGGACCCCGACGTTTGTGACTACCGCTACGAGACGATGAACGACTGGGGGCGGTCGATGTTCGTCACGCCCGGCATCGTGGTCGACGGTCAGCTGGTGACGACGAGCCTCGTCGACATCAACGTCGGGATGCGCATCCTGCTCGGGAGCTCGTACTACGACGACTGGGTGGGCGAGGAGAGGTTCGTCGAGCGCGACCCGCTCGGCAACCCGATCGACCAGCGTCATCCGTGGAACCAGACGACGATCCCCAAGCCCCAGAAGCGTGACCTGAAGGACGGCAAGTACAGCTGGGTGATGAGCCCCCGGTGGTACGACCCGAGATCGGGCGACCACCTGGCTCTCGACACCGGTGGCGGGCCCCTCGCCCGGCTCTGGGCCACGGCGCTGGCCGGGCTGGTCGACACGCCGTACGTGAAGGCCCGCGAGGGGCGCATCACCATGGACCTGCCGAAGACCGAGAACC
>JAFASB010000186.1 GCA_019244985.1 Acidimicrobiia bacterium
CGGCCAGCGGCGTGTCCGGCGCCGGGCGCACCCTCGCCCACGCGACCCACTTCGGCACGGCGAACGAAGACTTCACCGCCTACGGCCTCCTCAACCACCGTCACACGCCCGAGATCGAGCAGGTGCTCAGCGCTCGGGTCCTGTTCACGCCCCATCTGGCACCGATGACGCGCGGGATCCTCGCCACTTGTTACGCCAAGCCGCGGGAGGTCAGCTCGACCACCCAGCTCATCGACGCCCTCGGCGACTTCTACATCAACGAGCCGTTCGTCGTCGTCAGCGACCGTCCGCCGTCCACCAAGGCCACGCTGGGCTCGAACTCCGCTCACCTCACCGCCCGCTACGACGAACGGACCGGGTGGGTGATTGTCCTGTGCGCCATCGACAATCTCATGAAGGGCGCGGCGGGCCAGGCCATTCAGTGCGCCAATCTGATGCTCGGCCTCGACGAGACCACGGGGCTGGCCCAGGCCGCGGTCTACCCGTAATGACCGTCACCGCCGCGGAAGGCTTCGTGGCCGCCGGTCTGCACTGCGGGGTCAAGGAGAGCGGCGCGCCGGACCTGGCTCTCGTCGCCACCGCGGACGGCAGGCCGGTGCCTGCCGCGGCCGTGTTCACCTCGAACCTGGCGACGGCCGCTCCTGTTCAGGTGAGCCGTCGCCACCTCGAGGCGGGCGGCGGCCAGGCGGTTGCCGTGGTGCTCAACAGTGGCAACGCCAACGCGGCCACGGGAGAAGCGGGGCGTGAGGACGCCGAGCGCATGTGCGCGCTCGTCGCCCAGCACCTCGACTGCGCGCCCGAGCACGTGCTCGTGTGCTCGACGGGCCTCATCGGCATCCCGCTGCCGATGGCCCCCATCGAGAGCGGCATTCCGGGGCTCGTCGCTGCGCTCTCGCCCGACGGCGGAGCCGACGCCGCCGAGGCGATCCGCACGACCGACACCGTGCGCAAGGAGGTCGTCGTCCACGACGGGGCGGTGACCGTCGGCGGGATGGCCAAGGGCGCTGCCATGCTCGCCCCCAACATGGCGACGATGCTTGCGGTCCTCACGACCGACGGGACCGCGGAGCCCGGGGACCTGCGCGCCGACCTACAGCGTTCGGTGCTCGACACGTTCAACGCCCTGTCGGTGGACGGGTGCACGTCGACGAACGACACTGTGATCGTCCTCGCGGGTGGTCGGGCGGAGAGCGCTTCGGACCTCACTCATTCACTGACCCAGGCGTGTAACAGCTTGGCCCGTCAGATGGCCGCGGACGCCGAGGGGGCCACCAAGACCGTGCGTGTCCTCGTCACCGGCGCCCGCAGCGACGACGAGGCACGCCAGGCGGCGCGCAAGGTGGCCGAGAGCCAACTCGTGAAGTGCTCGTTCTTCGGCGCGGACCCCTACTGGGGTCGGGTGGTGAGCGAGCTCGGGAGCGCGGGCATCGCGTTCGATCCGGACCGCGTCCAGGTCGCCTACGGCGACGTCGTCGTCTGCGCCAATGGCGTGGCCGCCGACCACGACGCCAGTGCTGTCGTGTCCCATTTGCAGGCGAGGGACGTCGACGTCGTGTGTGACCTTGGCCTCGGCATAGGCCAGGGCACGGTGCTGACCAACGACCTCACGCACGCGTACATCGACGAGAACATGAGGACGTCGTGAGCATGGCCGATGGCATGCGCCCCCAGGAGAAGGCCGGCGTCCTTGCCGAGGCCCTGCCCTACATCCGTCGGTTCTGGGGCCGCGTCGTCGTGGTGAAGTACGGGGGCAACGCCATGGAAGACCCGGCGCTGGCCCAGCTGTTCGCCCAGGACGTCGTGCTGATGCGCTCGGTCGGCATGCGGCCCGTCGTCGTGCACGGCGGCGGACCCCAGATCGGCGACCTGATGAATCGCCTCGGCAAGGAGCCCGAGTTCCGCGACGGGCTGCGGGTGACCGATGCCGAGACGCTCGACATCGCCCGCATGGTGCTGGTCGGCAAGGTCAACCGCGACATCGTCTCTGAGGTCAACGTCCACGGGCCGTTGGCCGTCGGGCTCTCGGGCGAGGATGCAGGGTTGATCACGGCATCGCGACGATCGCCGGAGCTTGGTTTCGTGGGCGACGTCGACGCCGTCAACGCGTCGATCCTCGAGCGTCTCTTGAGCGAGGAGCTGATTCCTGTCGTCGCCACCATCGGCAGCGACCTCGAGGGTCAGGCGTACAACATCAACGCCGACACAGCGGCGGGCGCCATTGCTGAAGCCCTCGGCGCCGAGAAGCTCGTCTACCTGACCAACGTCGAGGGCCTGCTCAAGGACGTGGCCGATCCCGGAAGCGTGATCTCCCAGCTCTCGGCCGACGACCTCGACGGCATGATCGGAGACGGGTCCCTCACCGAAGGCATGATTCCAAAGGCACGGTCCTGTGTGCGGGCCATACGCCGCGGCGTCGGCCACGCACACATCCTCGACGGCCGCGTTCCTCACGCGTTGCTGCTCGAGATCTTCACGACCGAAGGCATCGGCACGATGGTGGCGCCGTGATGAGTCTCATGAACACGTATCCCGAGCCGGCGGTGACGTTCGTGCGGGGCGAGGGCTCCCGGTTGTACGACGCGGACGGAAAGTCGTACCTCGACTTCCTCTGCGGTCTGGCTGTGACGTCGCTCGGCCACGCCCATCCGGCGGTGGCCGATGCGCTGTGCGACCAGGCGCGCACATTGCTCCACGTCTCCAACCTGTACGGCACGACGATCGGCCCCGAGGTAGCCGCCACCCTCGACCGCCTCGTCGGCGACGGCGAGCCGCTGGGTGGGCGGGTGTTCTTCTGCAACTCGGGCGCCGAGGCCAACGAGTGCGCCTTCAAGCTTGCCCGCCGCTGGGCCGGGCCGGGCCGGCATGTCGTCGTGAGTGCCTACGGGTCCTTCCACGGGCGTTCGCTCGCGACCCTCCATGCCACCGGCCAGCCCGAGAAGCACGAGCCGTTCCAGCCCCTGCCCGACGGGTTCCATCACGTCGCGTGGAACGACGCTGTCGCCCTGGAGAAGGCGGCGAGCGGCGACCACGTCGCGGCCGTCATCCTCGAAGCGGTCCAGGGGGAAGGCGGCGTCAACCCGGCGTCGGTTGAGTACTTCGCGGCCGTGCGGCGTATCTGCGACGAGCGGGGCCTGCTCTTCATCGTCGACGAGGTGCAGACCGGTCTCGGGCGCACCGGCCGCTGGTTCGGGTTCCAGCATTTCGACGTGCAACCGGACGTCATCACCATGGCGAAGGCGCTCGGCAACGGTGTGCCGATCGGCGCCTGCTGGGCACGTGAAGACGTGGCGGCCGCGTTTCGCCCGGGCGATCACGCCACGACCTTCGGCGGCCAGCCGCTCGCCACGTCGGCGGCGCGCGCGGTCCTGCAGGTGATGCAGCAAGAGGATGTCCCGGCACGGGCCCGCGCCGCCGGCGCACGCCTGCGCAAGGGCCTCGAGGCGATCCCTGCCGTGGCCGAGGTACGTGGGCTCGGCCTCCTGCTCGCGGCACGGCTGACCGAGGGCGACGCCCGCGAAGCTGCGTCGGCCGCGCTGAACGCCGGCCTGGTCGTGAACCCCGTGAGCCCCACGGCTCTCCGCTTCGCGCCGTCCCTGTTGGTGACCGACGACGACATCGACGAAGCCCTCGGGATCGTCTCCGCGGTCTTGGAGCGCGAGCACCGAGGCGAAGCGGAGGAGCGCAGCGCCCCTAAGCAGCGCACCCAAGGGTCATCGCCGCCCCCAAGGGGGGCGAGCGAATGACCCGCCACTTCCTGGATGTCGACGATCTCTCCGTCGAGGAGCTCGAGCAGGTATTGACCGAGGCCGAGAACCCTTCGCCTCCCCAGGTGCTCGCCGGTCGAGGTGCTGCGCTGCTGTTCGAGAAGCCGTCGCTGCGGACGCGC
>JAFASB010000185.1 GCA_019244985.1 Acidimicrobiia bacterium
GTCGCCGGTACCGAAACCGGTGCCGACGATGGTCCCCGTTGTCGCCGACTTCACTCCTGCGCAGGCACTGGGCGCAGTGGTAGGCACGGGGAGGAGGCGCACGCTCGTATGGTCGTCTCAACATGTCGCGATTGAGGCGAAACGGCATCATCGTTCGCACGAGGTCAGGAAGCAGCGAAGGGGGACGCGGCAATGACCGAGAGTTTGCAGGAGGCGCTCGTCTCGGCCGGAGGCCCGGTACTGGCCGGCCTGGTCGGGATGGCGGCCAGGGCAATCAACGTCCCGACCCCTGTTCCTCCGCTGCCGGCGACGGTCACCGCCAGCGCACCGCCGGGCGGGCCGCTTGCCGGCGACGTCGCGCTCACCATCTCGGCGGGTGGCTCGGACGTATCCATCGCGCTCGACACAGCATCCCTCGAGGTTCCCTCACCGCTGGGCGCGACGTGGGAGGGCCTGGCGTCTTCTGCCCCGGCGCACCTGTCCGGGGCACCGGGCACCGTGTTGTCATTCGCCCCCGGAACCTCCGCCTGGACCCTCAGCAACGAGGCACAGCTTCATCTTGACTCGCCTGCATTGCTCGTCTCCTGCGGCGGCACGACCGGGGCGACGCTGCGGATCGCGCCCACAAGCCTGTCCCTGGGGGTCGATGCCGATGGCCCGACCATTGCCATAGCAGGCACGGTCGAGCTTCGAAATGTGCCTGGCCTCACCAACGCCACGGGCCAACTTGCGTTGTCGTGGTCATCTCGTGGCTGGTCCGGCTCGGCGGTCGGAAACTCGAGCGAGAT
Organism: Acidimicrobiia bacterium; assembly: GCA_019244985.1. Lineage (GTDB taxonomy): Bacteria > Actinomycetota > Acidimicrobiia > Acidimicrobiales > AC-14 > CADDZP01. The sequence goes on from JAFASB010000185.1 coordinate 789, forward strand.
CCGATGGTCCCTCGGTTGGTCGGGCCACGACGTGGTGCCGGCGTCGGTCGACGTCTCCGTTCCGTTGCACCTCACGTTGCCGGCCGCGCTGCCCTTTGCCGTCGCCGTTGGCGACGGCGCGCGGATGCGGGTGACCGGCGCGAGGACCGCAACTGGTCTCGACGTCCGCGTGCAGGTCGAGTCGAACGAGGCCGGTGTGGTCTCCTCCGATGACGCCGCCGCCGCCGCGGCGGTGGTCTTCGGCACCGCATGCGCGGCAAACCAGAACGCCGCCACTGCCAAGGGGGGCGCCGCGCTCGGTGGCATCGCTGCCACAGCCGCTGCTTTGATCTCTGGGCCCGGCACGCCCATCAGCCATGCCACCGGACAAGCCGTGGTCTCTCGGGCAATGGTTGATCTCCAAGACCCAGGCTCGGTCACCGTCGACTACGAGGCATCGCTGTCGGCCACGATCGGCGCCGGACTCATCTCTGTGGCCACTTCGACGCCGCTCCACGTCGGCGTGCGTGGCGCACGGTTCCGAACAGACGACCTGTCACTCGACCTTCGCGCCGCCCAGCTCGATCTCACCGACAACGGCACATGGACGGTGACGTCACCCGCAGGCGTACTCGACGTCGCGGCTGTGCGCTCCGGGTTCGGGTCGTCCTGGTTCGAGCTTGACCTCCGGTTCGGGCTTGACCTCGGGCCGATCCGCGTCGACGGCGCAACGCTCCGGGTGGATCTGTCCTCGGGTGCTCCGTCCCTGCGGGGCTTCGGGGTGTCGATCGACGTCCCCGGACTCGTGCATGGCAGTGGCGCATTCTCCATCAGCGGCGGCGCCTTCACGGCGTCGGCGTCGCTGGTCGTCGATCCACTGCAACTCACCGCGAGCGCAGGACTGCTGCTCGATCCATCCCAGGGCTTCGTATCGACCGTCGTCGCCGCGGACGTTGGACTGCCGGTGCCCCTACCCCTGGCCAACAGCGGCTTCGGGCTCATGGAGGTGAACGGCGTGGTGGGGATCCGGCGAAGGCCGGTGCTCGGCGGCTCCAGCCTGAATGACGAACTGCACTGGAATCCGCTGGACCCCGCGTCAACTGCACCCGACGCCGCCGGTCAGCTGTTCGGCGCCGGCATCACCGTCGGCACGCTTCCTGATCTGGGCACGGTGCTGCGCGCCACGGGAAACGTCATCGTGGCCGCTCCCGACCTCGCCGTCCGAGCCGCGCTCGACGCCACGGTGCTGCGTGTTGGTCTTCCGCACCTACAAGGCGTTCTCACCATCGACAGGACCGGAGTGTTTGTCGGTGTCGAGGGTCAGGTCACATTCCCGGAGAGCGGGTTCACGTTGCTGCAGGCGCGGCTCCCGGTGGAAGCGTGGTTTCCCGTCGGCTCGAACGGCTGGCACGTCTATCTCGGGACTGACGGCGAAGCGGGGAGAACCTCGCCGGGCCCGGTCTCCTTTACCGTCCTTCCCGACCTGTTCGGCGTGCGGTGCGAGGCGTTCCTGATGGTGGCAGGCGATGGGCTCACCAACGTGCTGGGCAGGCTGCCGGACCTTCCCGGATTCGCGATCGCAACCGGCTTTCGCTTCTCGACGACATACGGACCCGCGCCACTCGTGTACGCCGACATCGCAGTCGAGGCAGCCGTGGGCGTTGGCACCGCGCCGTTGGTCGTGGCCGGAAGCGGCCACGCCGGGGGCTCGCTTCACCTCGGCCCGTTCTCGCTCGGTTTCGATGTCGACGTCGATCTGCAGGTCGGCCCGGGCGCTGACCGATGGGCCCACCTCGAGGCGTGCGGGTCCATCGACCTGTTCTTCACCGACATCTCCGGTTGCGTGCACATCGACCTTGGGCAACGCACCGTCCCGACGCCCGACCCACCTGGGGGACCGTTGTCGTTTGCCCGCGGCGCAGATCCCTGGGGACGCTCGGGAACCTCTGACCTCACCCTGAACCAAGACCCGGCCCAGGCGCCCACCGTCTGGCCCGACGCCACGATCGTGCTCGGATTTAGTCCGGCACCCACGCCGCAGCTCGCGACGTCGACATTCGCCGGACTCAGTTGTGATGCGCCCGACGGTGTGGGGGGCTGCGTCGGTGCCTACGAGACCCATCACACCCTCACTGGCCTCGACCTAAACCGGATATCAGGGACGACGAAGACGCCAGCCGGCGCGAATTTGCCTGCCCGCTGGCAGACGGCGGTGTCGACTTCCTCCGCCCAAGGGGCCGCTCGAATTCTCTCGTTGCTCACCACGAACCCCGCGCAATGGGCCACCGGCCTGCCCGACGGCGGCGCAGGAAGCCCCGTCGACCCGGTCCAGCGACCTCGCAACGACTGCCACGGCCTGTGGCGACCCGACCCCGGCTGGGCGCTCGGTGCAGACGCCGAGTGGCTGGGCCCCGCCCTGCACCACATTCCGCCGGACCACCCGGCCGGCGGGCCGCTCGCCTCGGTCATCGAGGCCAGAGTTTCGACGACGGTGCAATGGGGCGGACAAGACGTTCCCGTTGATCCCCTGTGGGTGCAGTCACTCCCGCCCGCGAGCCTCCCGAGTCCCGGTGACGTCGAACGCCAGGGAGCCGTCGCGTTGCCGACGGGCGAGCAAGCACCGGGATGGCTCCGCTTGCCTGCACTCGAACTCATAGGAAAGGAACCGATCGTCGCGGCCCGCACCGTCATCGGGTTGTCCGACGCGCTCGTGCCTGCGTCATCACCGGGTGATCTGGCACCGACCCTCATCGTGATCACCGCACCCGGCGTAGGACCCGGCCTCGTCGCCGCGACGCCGGGTTGGACGGCGCAGCCTGTCCCGGGCCCCGCGGGGCTCGAGGTGACTGCGCTCACCTGGACCGGCGGACCCATCGACCAGATCGTGCTCGATCACCCCATCGCTCGTGGGCAAGACGCACCCACGATCGGGGTGGTCGCCATTGGCGGCTGCACGAAGGCCGCGGCCGACGCCGCCGTAGCTGCGAATACCGCCGGCCGGGCCGCCGACCAGGCAGCCGGCGTGACGCCGACGACCGCGAGCACGGTGCTGGCGCCAGGCACGCTGCACGAGTTGGACATCGCGTGGGAGGCCTACGCCGACCGCAAGGGCGTCAAGAGCGCCACGTCGTCAGGTGAGCAGCATGCCTGGTACTTCCGCACAGCCGCGCACGCCGACTCTGAGCCTGCCTTTGACCACCTGCGGACTGCGGTCGACGTATTCCATCCGGCCATGCTGGTTCGCTACCTGGTCGCCTATGACCCGGACGGCGACCAACTGTGGTTCGTTGACGACCCGGTATCGGTGACCTTTGCAACGACCACCACGGTCGCCGTCGCCGCTGCCTACGGCTACGAGCTGCGTCTCGAGGTGCGACGGACCGACCCCGCGCCCGGATCGCACCCAGGGCCCGTCACTGCGACTCCGCAGTGGCAGCGGACAGCGCGTCTAGATCTGCTGACGCCGCTCGAACGTCGTGGGCGCGCCGTGCTGGGTGACGGATGCGGTTGGCCTTCCGGCGCCATCACCGGCACCGCACAAGTTGGCTTCGACACGTCGGCCGCGTACGACTTAAGCGTTGTCTGCGCGCCCTCGGGCGCGGTTCCCGCTCCCGACCATCGTATTGCGACGTCTCTGCCGCCGGTTGCCTTCCGTACGAGCCGCTGGCCGTCGCCTGCGTCGCAGTTCGAGGCCCTCGGATTCGGTGCAAACGCGAGTCTCCTCCACGCGCTCCTGCCCGCAGGGGCGGCGCCCCCGGCAGCCCCAACGGCCAGTGACGCCGCGCTCGAGGCAGCTTTGGCCGCGGTCGGACTGTCACTGCCACCGCTCACGACACCGGCGCGCACAACGTTGCTCTGGAGCGCGGGGTCGCCCTCCGCGGTCGCGGGGGTCCTAGTCGAGTCTGACGAGGCGCTGGAGCGGGGCGCCCGCGTCGGCGCCCTGCAACTCGAGCATCCATCCGGGCCGGTAACGCCGACGTTCGACCGCTCTCGCACTACCGCCTTGTTCTGGCCGTCCGCACCCTTCCCGTCAGACGTCCTGACCCTGCGGTGGGGCGAACACCAGAGCGACCCGACGCAGCCGACCAGTCCGTGGACGAGTGCGGGGGCGGCGACACTCACCGTCGCGCCGAGCCCGGCGATCGATGCCCTCGCACTGGAGGTAACGGCGTGACCGTCCCCTGGAGCCATCCGTTACTGCTTCGTGGCGAAGCCGCAGTCGTCGACAATGCCACCGAGGCTGACGCCCGACCGTGGATCGGACCCGGCGTCCATCTGCGCGTCAGGTGCCATCCCGCCTTGGGCCTTCCTCTGTGTCCCTTCACCGTCTTCGACGGCGGGCGCGCCGGGCCGGTTGGACAGCCCCAGCCTGTGGACGGGGTCGTCCCGCTGCCGGGCGCGAGCGTGGTCGCGGCTGAACTCGCCGCTCCTGACAAGGCCATCGCGGCCCTGGATGCAGGCCGCATCGCATCCGAACGTCGCAGTCCGCCGTTCGTCGTCTCGACGGTCGGCATGAGTGCGGTGCAGGCCTTCAGCGGCCCCGTCCGCTTCTACTCGTGGCAGCCAAGCCCCGCCGGACCTGCCAGCACTGCGGTGCTCGACGCGTTCGGGCCGCCATTCCCGATTGGACCGTGGTGGTCGGGCCCACCGGCGGGGCACAAGGATCCTCCCCAACGCGTCCAAGCCGGCCAACTTCGAGTTCCACCCTACGACGACACGGGGATCAACCCGGTTGAGCTGGCGTCGACGCAGTTTTCGATGGTTGCGGGCGACGTGCAGGCCATCTGGGCGACGCCGGTCGGTCCCGGGGGTGCCCCCGTGCAACAGCGCGTGACCAAGGCGATGCCGTCCACAACTGGCGCCCACGACGCGACAGCGGACCTCGACGCGTCCTCGTTGATCTGGGCGTCGTCCTTGGAGGCGCCGGCCAGCCGGTGGTGGGGATTCGCGACGACGCTCGATCCCGGTGTCGTGAACGCCCCCTACGGCGACGGCGTGCAGTGTGTCATCGTCGCTGCGCTGTGGGCGGTACCAGCACTGCCTCCACCCGCGCCGAACCAACCTGACCTTGGCGCCCTCGTGGCAGCGGCAGCGAGAGACCCGTTCGCGAGCTCGATCGAGGCCGCGCTTGCTGTACAGCATGCCGGGTTGAGCACCGTCATTCCGCCACTTAGGGCCGCAGGACTGCAGGTTGTGCCGCTGTGGACGGTTGTCGCCACGACGCCGATCCCATCCTCCGCGCCATCGACCGCGCCGACGAGTTACACGACAACCTGGGCGCAGGACG
>JAFASB010000256.1 GCA_019244985.1 Acidimicrobiia bacterium
CACTTCGCGCCGGCCGTCGCCGACACTGCGGCCGCCCCGCCCGCGCCCGCTGGCATCGTCGAGGCGGTTGCGCCGCTGCCGCCTCCTGCGCATGCATCAGCGCCGGCCCCCGCGGCCCCCGCTGCTTCCGCTGCGTCCCCGCGGGCCTTGGCGGCGCCCACGAGCTGGCCATCGGTCCCGACTCCGGTTTCGGTCTCGCCGGCGCCGTCGGGGCAGGGCGCGTCGGGCGGGGGAGCGCCACCGTCGTCGCCGCCGCCAGGAGGTAACGACACCACGCCCGGGCCGCCGCCCGCGTTCCACGTCGAGGCCGACCTCGGTCCGGTGACCGTGCAGACGTCGGTGTCGGTGAACGGTCCCGTTCCTGTCTGCCAGCCGGTCAACGCCGGCGTCCTCAAGGTGTCGTGCGGATGAGCACCCAAATCGACGACGAGCTCGACTGGGATCCGCTCGATCCGTACCTGCGGCCGCGCCAGGCGGCGCGCCTGCTCGGCGTCGAACCGCGAACGGTCAGCAACTGGGCCCGCCACGGCCTGCTCGAGGCGCACCGGACGCCGGGCGGCCACCATCGCTTCCGCCTCTCCGAGGTCCAGCGCTTGGCGAACTCGCTGCCTCACGCGCGGCGCCCGAGCACCCCCTGGTGGACCGCCTGACCCTCTAACTCATTCTGCCTGAATCATTCTGGCGGTCGTAGGGGCTCCCAGATGGCGTCCACGACCGCCAGAACGGGTTTGTCAGAGCGGTGCGAGTCGCCTCAGGCGGACGGCTTGGTCGGGGTGAACTCGACTGGGATGTGCTTCAGGCCGTTGATGAAGTTCGAGCGGAGGCGCTGGACCTCGCCGGAGACGTGGATGTCGGGCAGGCGCTTGAGCAGCTCGGCGAAGAACACCTGCATCTCGAGGCGGGCCAGGTTGGCGCCGAGGCAGAAGTGGGGGCCGCCGCCGCCGAAGGCGACGTGCTCGTTGGGGGAGCGGCCGACGTCGAACTTGTAGGGGTCGTCGAAGCGGGTCTCGTCGCGGTTCGCCGAGATGTGCCAGAAGACGACTTTCTCGTCCTCGGAGATCTTCTGGTTCCCGATCTGGGTCGGCGCCGTGGCCTGACGGCGGAAGTGCATCACGGGCGACGACCAGCGCAAGATCTCCTCGACCGCGGAGTTGATCAGCGAGGGGTCGTCGACGAGCCGCTGCTGCTGGTCGGGGTGCTCGCTGAGAGCGACCATCCCGTGGGAGATGGCGTTGCGCGTGGTCTCGTTGCCGGCGACCGCCAGCAACAGGAAGAAGAGGTCGAGCTCGAGCTCGGTGAGCTTCTCGCCGTTGACTTCCGCGTTGAGGAGCGCGGTGACGAGGTCTTCCTTGGGGTCGGTGCGGCGCTGCGCCGACAGCTGGTTGAAGTAGCTGTACAGCTCCATCGACGCGTTCTGCGCGAGCTCCGGATCCTCGAGGTACTCGGGGTCCTGGGAGCCGACCATGCGGTTGCTCCAGTCGAACACCAGGTGGCGTTCCTCCTGGGGCACACCGAGCATGTCGGCGATCACCTGCAGCGGCAGCTCGGCTGACATCTCCACGACGAAGTCGGCGTTGCCGGTCTCACAGACGGCGTCGATGATCTCGTTGGTGCGCCGGCGGATGTCCTCCTGCAGCTGCGTGACGCGGCGGGGGGTGAAGCCCTTGTTCACCAGCAGCCGGTAGCGCGTGTGCATCGGCGGGTCCATGTTCAGCATCATCAGACGCTGCTGGGCGAGCATCTCCTCGTCGGACTCCATGAAGAGCGCCGTCTTCTTGTTCGACGAGAACCGCGAGTTGTCTCGGTTCACGGCGACAAGGTCGTCGTAGCGCGTGACGCACCAGAATCCGGGGCCGTCGACTTCGTCGTGCCAGAAGACGGGGTTCTCCTTGCGCAGCCGATCGAAGGTCTCGAACGGCACTGCGGGTACGAACGTGTCGGGGCTGCTGAGGTCGGCGTAGGCCCCGCTGATTTCACCTGCTGTCTCGACGGCCATGGCATTCGCCTCCCTGGGGGAATCACTTGCCTTGTCGATGATAATAGCTATTATATTAATATGGCGCAAGCGACTGTAGGTGAGGATCAGGCGCCGGCCACAACCAGGGACCGCATCCTGGCCGCGGCCGCCGAGGTCTTCGCCGAGCGCGGCTACGAGGGGGCGGCCGTCTCCGACATCGCCCGCCGGGCCGGGTTCACCACAGGCGCCATCTACGGCCGCTTCCGCGACAAGGCCGAGCTGCTGCTCGAGGTCGTGCGGGGCGTGCTCGAGTCCCAGCAGGAGGCAGCGGTCCTGGCCGCGGCGGGAGGCGACAACGCCGTCTCCTCCCGCTTCGCCGAGCTGGTCGGCGAGTTCGTCGACACCGATAGAGAGGCCTCACGCGCCCTCGTGCTCGAAGCGCACGTCGCCGCCCGGCGCGACGACACCGTCGGTGCCCTGCTGCGCAATTTCCAATCCGAGCGCCTGGCTGCGCTGCGGGACCTCGTCTCCGAGGCCCAGACGCGCGGCGAGGTGGCGGCCGATCTCGACCCGACCACGGTCGCCACCCTGTTCCTCGCCATTCCCCTCGGCATCGTCCTGCTCGACACTGCAGGTGTCGACGTGCCGGGGGCCGACACGTGGGCCGAGGTCGCGCGTCAGACCGCGATCTCGCTGCGTCCGACCAAGGAGTCCTGATGTCCGTCTCAGCCGAAGCACTCGATCGCCTTGTCGACGGGGAGCGTGGCCGGCCGGAGCTTGCGCTCGTACGTGACGCCGACCCCGACCCGGCCGGCACCGGACGGGATCCCGAGTTCATCCGCCGCAACCAGAGCCTGCTCGAGACCTTCGCGTCGTACTTCAATCCCGAGGTGCGCGGCATCGAGAAGCTGCCCGAGCGCGGTCCGTTCCTGATCGTCGGCAACCACAATGGCGGCGCGACGCCGCCGGACATGCCGATCCTGATGACCGAGTGGTGGAAGCGGCGTGGCGCCGACGAGCCCGTCTACGGCCTGTTCCACTCCTTCTTCTTCAACCTGCCGGGTGTCGGGCCGACCGTGCGCAAGGCCGGCGGCATCGAGGCCGACCCCCAAGCCGCGGCGAAGACGCTGCGCGCCGGCGGCAGCGTCGTCGTGTTCCCCGGCGGCGACCACGACGTCTTCCGCCCCTGGACCGAGCGTCACAACATCGACTTCGCCGGGCGCACCGGCTGGATCAGGCTTGCATTGCGCACCGGTGTTCCCATCGTGCCGGCCGTCTCCTGCGGCGCTCACAACAGCGTGGTCGTGTTGTCGCGTGGCGACCGGCTCGTCCGCTGGATGCCCCACCTCAAGCTCATGCGGGTGAAGGTGATGCCGGTGATGCTCGGTCTGCCGTGGGGCATCTCCTTCGGCATGCCGACGCTGCCGCTGCCGACGAAGGTAACCGTCGACGTCGGTGCGCCGATCGACCTGGCTAAGCGCTTCGGCCCCGACCCCGACGTGGAGGCCATCTACGAGGAGCTCACTGCCGAGTTCCAGGCGACGATGGACCGCCTGGTGGCCGAGCGAAGCAGCTGACTGGCTGGCGCCGAACTAGAACCTGTTCTATATTTGCCGAGGACCCCGAGAGAGGAGCCCTAGGCATGGAGTTCGGCTACTTCGCGCAGGCATTCGTCCCCAACTTCGAAGCTGAGGTCGAGCCGGGCGCGGAGCACCGGCGCTTGATGGAGAACCTCGACTTCGCCGTCGAGTGCGACCGCAACGGCATCAAGTACGTGTGGTGCCCCGAGCACCACTTCCTCACCGAGTACTCGCACATGCCCGCGCCCGAGGTGTTCCTCTCCTTCGTCGCCGCGCGCACCGAGCGCATCCATGTCGGCTCCGCGATCACCAACACCACGCCGAAGGTCAACCACCCGGCGCGCGTCGTCGAACGGGTCACGATGCTCGACCACCTCTCTGAGGGTCGC
>JAFASB010000442.1 GCA_019244985.1 Acidimicrobiia bacterium
GCGCACGGCGTGACAGTCGACGTCGATGTCATCGCCGTCGACGTGAAGGTTGCCGGTGACGTGGCACAGCTGGTCGAAGTGGCCGAGCTCGGGGCTGGCGGCGACGACATGCGGTGCCATCGCCGCCTCGTAACGCAGGTCGAAGGCGCAGGAATCGCCATCCTCGTAACTCAACCGGTAGGTGCGGAGCGGCTCGTCGCGGCGGATGTGCAGAAAGCCGAGCTGCACATCAACGAGGTCGGCATCGGGCATGCGCAGGTGCCACAGGCTGCGTGCGTACGGCGACGCCCACGGCGCCACGTGCTCGTCGCTCCATACCTGGGTGACGAGGGTGGCGACGCCGAGGTTGGGCCGGAACAGCGTGTAGATCATCCCGCCCAGCCCGCGGTCGGGAACCATGAACCCCCACCACGTCGTCTCCGTCCACATGGGATCGTCGACGGGGACGGCGTGGAAGCTGTCGTCCGCCTCTGTCACCTCCGCGGTCATAGGGCCACCTTGAAGTCGTCGAGGTCTGACGGGTCCCCGAGGACGCCGGCAATCGACGACGACTCCCACTCGGCGCGCGCTGGTGGGTCGAGCTCGTCGACGAACGCCGCGTCGCAGCCGGCGCGGCGCAGGGCTTCGAGAATCGCCGGGGCCAGGAACGGTCGCAGCGCCGCCTGGACCCGGGTGGCCGGCGTGGTCTCGCCGCCCGTCCAAGTCAGGGCCGCGTCGCAGCTGATCGCCATGCGCACGAGGACGAGGGCCCGGTAGAACTCCAGGCCCTCGACGTCGACGTCGAAGCCACAGGCCTCGCGCCACCCGGCGTACGTGGCGGCGAGGGCGAGGGGTCGCCCGAGCAGCTGGTTGCGGACGGCCACCCACGCCAGGTCGTCGTGGGGATCGCCGGCATGGGCGAACTCCCAGTCGAGCAGGCCGGTGATCCGCGCCTTGTCGTGGTGGAAGTTGCCGGGTCCGGCGTCGCCGTGGCACAGCGAGGTCAGGCCTCCGGCGTCGGGGACATGGGCCGCGAGCCATTGGAGCGCGGGCGCGGAGACGGGCGTGGCACCGTCGCCGCAGCGGCGATCGCGGATGGCGCGCCACAGGGCGATGTCCGCACTCGTGGGCTCTCGGCCGTTGACCATCAATGGGCCCAGGTCGAGCTCGGCGATCGCCACCGCGTGCAGCAGACCGAGACAGCGGCCGTAATCGCGTGCCACGCTGTGCCGTTCGTCGTCGGACAGTGAGCCCAGGTCGTCGGTACCGGGCACGAGGTCGAAGAGCAGAGCGCGGCCGTTCGGGCTGGCGGCAAGCAGCTTGGCGACGGGGACGGGCGCCGAGGTCAGGGCGCGGTAGACGGCGGCCTCCCGGCGAAGTGTCAGCGCCGTTCCCGCCACCGGTCCGGTACCCGTGTCCTCGCGAACGACGACGCGCCGGCCGTCGTCGAGATCGACTCCCCAAGTCCGGCGTGAGGCGCCCTTGCCCAACGGCGAGGCGTCGACGACGCGCGCGCCGGTCTCGGCTTCGACCCACCACCCGAGCTCGTCGGAGAGGTAGCTCATTCCGGTGCCTGCCCGGCGCCGAGCCACAGCACGGCGGCGAGGACGACCAGGCCGGCGACGAGATAGGGCGCGTAGTCCGACGACGACGAGTGCGTCTCCGCCGCGGGCTGCGCGGTCGGGAGGACGCCGGGCGCAGAGGTGCCGGCTGACGCGGGCACAGGCGACGGGTTGAGCGGCGCGTCACCGACCGTCGCCAGTCCGCCGATCGATGGCGTCAGCACGGGCGTGGACGACGAGTCGAGCCCGGGCGTCGAAAGGGCGGCGTCGGGCGACGGCTGTGCTGACGCGTCCGGCGTCGCATCGCCGGGCGACTCGGTGACCGGCAGGGCGTTGGCGCTCGGTCGCGAGAACACGACCCGATCGGTGGGCGAGGTCGGGATGATGGCCACGGCCAGGCTGTCACCACGGCGGAGGCCGGCGATGTCGAACACGTAGGTGCCCGAACCGTCGACGGTGGCGGGCACAGCGCTCGAGCACGAGTACGGCGGCGCGTCGGCGATGGCACCGCCGTCGGCCGGCTTGAACGAGGCATCATTGAGGGAACAGGCGATCAGCTTCGACCCGGGCACCGACACGGTCGTCGGTGCCGGGACGAGGCGCAAGGGCCCGCTCACGGCGGCCGTGCCCAGGTCGAAGGACAGCGCCGCGTAGGCCGCCGGCTGGGCCACCGTCGGGCCCCCCTGCACGAGGAGCCCGCCGTCGGGCACGTCGGCGGCCTGCGGATCCTTCAGGTTGCCGAGCCCGCCGATGCCGGTATCGGCGATCGGCAGGCCGACCTTCCACCATCCCTGCAGCGACGGCGCCGCCGCAACCGAACGCCCACTCCCGCCGACGACGCCGAAGACAATCGCCCCAAGAACAACGACTACCGCCGACCCCCGCCTGAGCGTCATCGACGGTCGACCACCAGCTCGAAGCTTTCGACGCCCTTGACGAACACGTTGGCTTCGTACACCGGCGGGCTGCCGGGGCGCAGGTTGGTGAAGCGCTGGGTCAGCTCCTCGAGGGCGACGCGCAGGACGAGGCGGGCGACGTGGGCGCCGAGACAGAAGTGGGTGCCGAAGCCGAAGGCCACGTGATGGTTGGGGTCGCGGGTGAGGTCGACGTCGTCGGCGTTGTCGAACACCTTCTCGTCGCGGTTGGCCGACGGGTACACGAGGGCGATGCGGTCGCCGGCCGCGAACTGCACGCCATCGAGCTCGGTCTCGGCCGTGACCGTGCGGAACATGTTGTTGAGCGGCGTGATCCACCGCAGCAGCTCCTCGACGGCGACCGGAATCGTCTCCGGCGCGGCAGCGAGCTGCTCCCATAGGTCGTTGCGCTCGCTGAACAGGATCAGGGCGCGGGCGAGCGTCGTGCGCGTCGTCTCGGCGCCGCCGGGGATGAACAGGCCGAGCTCGGAGTTGACCTCCTCGACGCTCATCGGGCAGCGCGCCCACACGCTCATCAGGTCGTCGGCCGGGCAGGCCTTGCGGTCCTCGTACAGCGGGTCGACGGCCTTGGCGATCTCGAACACGGCCCGGATTCCGTCGGCGGTGTGCATCGGCACCCGACCCATCGTGTCGACGCGCATCAGGCGCTCCGACCACGACCGGACGTCCCGCCACCGCTCGTGGGGCCAGCCGACGAGTCGGGCGGTGAGCGTCGATGGCACGCGCGCCGCCAGCGTGTCGACCACCTCGAAGCGGTCGGCGATCGGAAAGGTGTTCAGGGCATCGGCGACGATCTCACGGACTTGGTCCTCGAGCGTGCCGACAGCCCTCGGCGTGAAGCGGTCGGCGATGAGCTTGCGCTGGGCGCTGTGCTCGGGGTCGTCCTTGCTGATCATCGACGTCTCGGTCGGGATCCACACCGAGCGGTAGCCGCGGGTGCTGGTGAACAGGTCGGCGTGGCGCTCGACGTGGCGCAGGTGTTCCATGCGCGTGATCGCCCACAGACCATTCGCCTCGTCGCGGTAGATCGGCTCGTGGTGACGCATCCAGCGGTAGGCCGGATGGGGATCGCCGACGTGAAATGCGGGGTCGAGCAGGTCGACCTCGGGACGCACCTGCGTTGCCGTCATCGTCACACCGGGGAGAGGCCAGTGAACTGCGAGCGGACGTTCATCCGCGTGGTGACTGCGTGCAGCGCTGCGATCCCGCCGCCGTTGTCGACCTCGGCGATGCCGGCGACGAGCAGGGTGGCCTCCTGGCCGACGCAGTCGCCGGGGACGTCGTCGAGGCCGCCTCGGTAGGGGCCGCGGCCCACGGCGTGGAAGGCCACCTTGTTGCCGGCCGAGAACAGGTCGTCGACGGTCACCTCGTTGAACTCGATAACCGGCCCGTCGCTCAGGCTGTCGTCGACGCGATGGCGGGCGGCGTTGGTGAGGTCGCCCTTGTCGAGCCAGGCCCGGACCACATCTTCGGCGTCCTCGTTCGGAGCCACCACCTCGGTGCCAACCCACGGGTCGAGGTGGATGGGGTCGAGCTCGTGGGGCTCGCCGGTCGCCAACTGGCGGTGCGCGCTGAGGTAGTCCTGCTCGACGTAGTTCTCGGTGAGCCGCCGGCCGTTCCACTTGTACAGACCGATGCCGCGCCAGCAGGCGAGGGCCCGTCCGCCGTCGTCGGTAGGCATCGATCCGTGCTCGCTGAAGCGCATGCACAGGCGGTCGCCGTTCAGCACGAACTCGTGCACGACGAGGCCGAGGCCGGGCGCCCGCTGGAAGATGTCGACGACGGCCTGGCGGTAGCCGGCCTCGCGCGGCAGGTCGAACCCGCTGATGTGCACGACGTAGTCGGGCTCCATGATCTCGTCGTAGAGCGACTGGTCGTGCGAGTTCGTGTAGTCGATGCAGTACTTGCGCATCAGGGCCACGAAGGGATGCATGTCCGCCATGGTCACCTCTACGACTCGATGAAGTCGCCGAGGACGGCTGGGACGCGCAGGTGCCCGGGCACCCGCTCGACGCCGATCACCCGGTCGATCGTCTCGTGGAGGTAGTAGATGCGGCGTTCCTGGTAGCCGAGGCGCACGACGTCGAGGGCGCCGGCGTCGACCGAGCGCTGCATGCCCGGCAGCACCGAGAGGTCCTCGAGCAGCACCGAGCGGTTGATGGCCGCGAACTGGGTGTTGAGCTGCGTGGCTTCGTCGTTGTCGGACGGCACCGACGAGCAGAAGTGCACGTGGTACTCCGACGAGTTCGGCCCGCTCGGCCAGTTGGTGATGAAGAACATGAAGCCCATCCCCGAGAACACGATGCTCAGGTTCGGGAACACGTGGTAGCTGAACGTCCCCGCGTTGGGCAGGTCGCCGACGCCGTCGAACAGCGAGGGGAACGGGAGCAGGTCGCCCATCGACTGGCCGTCGTGCGTCGTGATCAGCATGCGGGAGTGGCCGTGGCCGAGCAGCTGGATCCCGGTCGCCGCCTGGTCGAGCACCTTCGCCGCACTGTCGCGGTGCACGGTGTTCACGTGGTACGTCTCGATGTTGGCGTCGACGGGGATCTTCCAGTTCACGTCGACGTCGAAGGCCGTGCGCTCGACGAGGTGCAGGCGCCCGGCGAGGCCGCCGAGCTCGCTGAGGTCCTCGCCGACCTGGGCCAGGTACTGGCGCAGCGGCGGGGCGTCGTCGTCGAGGTTGACGAACACGAGCGGGCCCCACGTCTCGCAGCGCACCGGCGTCAGGCCGAGGCACTCCTTGTCGAGGGGCGGGAAGTTGTGGGTCTCGGGGTAGCCGAGCAGGGCGCCATCGAGGCCGTAGACCCAGCTGTGGTACGGGCAGGTGAGCCGGCGTCCGGCGTGACCCGACGGGTCGGTGACGAGCGCCGCGCCCCGGTGCGTGCACGTGTTGAGGAAGGCGTTGACCCCGCCGCCGTCGGTCCGCAGGAGGACGATCGGCTTGGCCAGATGGTCAATCAGGCGGAAGTCACCGGTGGCCGGCAGCTCGTCGACGTGGGCGACCATCAGCCACGAACGGCCGAAGACCTCGCGGCGTTCGAGCTCGAAGAACTCGCGGTCGCCGTACCGGGCGGCGGGGACGGGCGGCAGCTGCGGGAAGTCGGCCGGGTGCGCGGTCCGTTGGCTCTCGTCCTTGGCCCGCTGCTTCACGGTCTCGATCAGCGACGACGTCATCACCATCGTCCGGCCTCCCGACCAGAAATGAACAGCCGTACATATACTGCGGCCGCACACGGTCGGCAAGTTGCGGGAGAAGGAGACCCCCACATGGGAACTGCAGCCCTCGACGGCCAGGCGGCCCTGGTCACCGGCGGCGGCTCGGGGATCGGCCTGGCGTGCGCCCGGCGTCTGGCCGACGACGGCGCCATCGTCACCATCTGCGGGCGGACCGAGCCGCGGTTGGCGGAGGCTGCAGCGGCCGTTGGCGAGCGCTGCCGTTACGTCGTCGCCGACGTCTCCGACGAGGGGTCCATCGCCGACGCGGCCTCGGAGGCAGCGGCGCCGCTGGACGCCCTGCACATCGTCGTCGCCAACGCAGGCGGCGCCCACGCCCTCGGTCCACTGGCCCTGATCGACAAGGGCGCCTTCGAGAACGACCTCGCCGTCAACGTCACCGGGACGTTCCTGACGATCAAAGGAGCGGTGCCGTTCCTCACCCGCAGCGGCGGGGGTTCGATCGTGGCCGTGTCGTCGATTGCCGCGGCCCTGACCCATCCGCTGATGGCGCCCTACAGCGTGGCCAAGGCGGCGATCGACATGCTCGTGCGCAACGCGGCCGACGAGCTCGGCCCCTTTCGCGTACGGGTCAACGGGGTGCGGCCGGGGCTCGTTCCCACGGGCGCATCGGACCCCCTCGTCGGTCATGAGCCGACCCGGGAGGACTACCTCGCCCAGATGCCACTCGGCCGCCTCGGCACGGTCGGCGACGTCGCTGCAGCGGTGCGGTTCCTGGCCGGGCCGGAATCGTCGTGGATCACCGGCGAGATGCTCAACGTCGACGGCGGACACACCCTCCGCCGCGGGCCGAACCTCGACTCGCTTCTCGGCGTCCACTTCGCCGACGCCCTGCAGGCCCGGCTGGGCACCGCGACGCGCGCGTGACCCGCACGTGTGTGGTCACCGGCGCCGCGTCGGGCATCGGTGCGGCGACGGTCCAGCGGCTCGAGAGCGACGGATGGCGGGTGATCGGCGTCGACCTCAGCGATGCCGAGCTCTGTTGCGACCTCACGACGGCCGACGGGCGAGTCCACCTGGTCGACGGTGTCGCGGCGATATCGGGGGCGCGGGTCGATGCCGTCATCGCCAACGCCGGCACCATCGGGCGTGGCGCGGGCGACGTCCAGGTCAACTACTTCGGCGCCGTCGCC
>JAFASB010000084.1 GCA_019244985.1 Acidimicrobiia bacterium
TACCTCGTTGAGTCGCGTCTGTGGACGGACGGCTTCGGGGTGCTGGTCGTACCACTCGAGCAGGCGGTCCTCGTAGCGCGACAGCTTGAAGAAGTAGTTCTCCTCGCGCATCAGCTCGACGGGCCGGCCCGTATGGATGGGGCAGCAGCCGTCGACCAGCTCGTCCTCGGTGTAGTACGCCTCGCACGCGACGCAGTAAAGGCCCTCGTAGGTCCCCTTCTCGATGTCGCCGTTGTCGTAGATCTTCTGCATGAAGGTCTGCACGGCCTTGTAGTGACGAGGCTCGGTCGTGCGGATGAAGTCGTCGTACCGGATGTCGAGGAGGTCGGCGGCCTCCCGAAAGCGGACGCTGAAGCGGTCGGCGAGCTCCTGGGGAGAGATGCCGAGGTCGTCGGCGGCCTGCTTCTGCTTGAGGCCGTGCTCGTCGGTTCCGGTCAGGAAGAACACGTCGTCGCCGAACAGTCGGTGCCACCGGGTGACGGCGTCGCCCACGACCGACGTGTAGGCGTGCCCGATGTGGGGTGCGTCGTTGACGTAGTAGATCGGCGTCGTTACGTAGAACTTCCCCACGGTCGTACAGTACCGACGAGTCGAATGAAATCCGCCGGCCTCCCCCGCAGGATCGACCACCTCGGACGCATCGTCATCCCGGCCGAGCTCCGCCGCCTCCTCGGCATCAACGAGGGTGACTACATCCAGTTCTCGGCCGAGGACGGACGGGTCGTGATCGACAAGCTCGAGGAGCGCTGCACGTTCTGCGGCGCCACATCCGACCTCACACAGTTCCGGTCGAAGCTGGTGTGCGCCGCCTGCAGAGCCGACCTGGCGGGCACGCGTCCCGCTACAGCCGAGTAGCGATCTCGTACACCGTCCGCTTGGGGACGCGCATCTCTCGGGCGACGGCAGCCGTCGCCGTCTTCTTGTCCTCGCCTGCCGCCAGGCGAGCCCGAAGCGCGTCGGTCACGTCGTCGGTCGACGGCTCGGGGGGCGGCTCCGCCCCCCCGAGGACGACCACGTACTCCCCGCGGGGCTCCTGCTGGGCCAGGTGGTCGACGGCGCCCGCGAGCGTCCCCCGCCAGACCTCCTCGTGGAGCTTGGTCAGCTCACGCACGATCGTGACGCGGCGCCCCGGACCGAGAGCATCGACCAGCTCGGCGACGGTCTGACGGACGCGGTGCGGAGCCTCGTAGAGGATCGAGGTGCGCTGCTCGCGCCGCAGCGCGTCGACACGCTCCGTTCGGCCGCCGCCTTTGCGCGGCAAGAAACCCTCGAAGGTGAACCGTCCCGTCGGGAGGCCGCTGACCACGAGGGCGGCGATCGCCGCCGACGCGCCAGGGACGACCTCCACGTCGTAGCCCGCCGCCGTCGCCGCCGCCACCAGCCGTTCTCCGGGATCAGAGATGCCGGGCGTCCCCGCGTCGGTCACCACCGCGACGCGCTCCCCGCGCTCGAGGCGGGCCAGCACCGAGCGGACCTCGCGCGCCTCGGTGTGGTCGTTCACCGTGATCAGGGGTGGCGCCTTGACGCCGGCGTGGGTGAGCAGCTTTCGGGTGCGGCGGGTGTCCTCACAGGCGATGGCCTCGGCAGCCGAGAGCGCGTCAACAGCGCGTGGCGAGAGGTCGCCGAGATTCCCGATCGGCGTGGCGACAATGACGAGCGCGCCACCCATCCGTCACTCCTTGATCTCGAGCTCGTCGCCGACTTGGAGCTTCCAGCGCTCGAACGCCCCGGCCTCCGCCTCGAGCACGCGCGGAGCGCGCGGAGATGGCCGTGTCACACGCAGAGGCTTGAGGCACACGATGCGACGCACGGTCATGTCGCTGTCGCAGAAGGCGACGTCGAGGGCGAAGCGCATGCCGAGGCTGTGAACCCCCATTCGCGCCGACGGGAGCAACAACGCGCCGTCGACGCCGTCGCGACCGAGGAGGCCCTTGCGACGGCTCTTACGGGACTCGGCGATCTCCAGCGCGGCCAGCACCTCTCCGTCGCGCAATAGCCAGGACATCGCTCAGACGTTGAACCTGATCTCGAGCACGTCGCCGTCCTGGACCTCGTAATCCTTGCCCTCGACGCGCAGCTTGCCCGTCTCCTTGGCCTTCTGCCACGAGCCGACGTCGACGAGGTCCTCGTAGCGGATGACCTCGGCTCTGATGAACCCGCGCTGCAGATCGGAGTGGATCACTCCCGCTGCTTCGGGAGCACGCGCACCCGCCCGGAACGTCCACGCGCGCGACTCTGTGTCACCCGTGGTCAGGAAGGTGCGCCGGCCCAGCAGGTGGTAGGCGGCGCGGGCGACCCGCGGCAGCGCTCCTTCTCCGAGACCCAGACCTTCGAGCAGCTCGGTGCGCTCCTCGGGCGCCAGCTGCGCGGCCTCGGCTTCGAGCTGCACGCTCACAGCCAGGACGTCGGCCGCGTCGCCGAACTCGTCCTGCACGGGCTTCAACAGTGCGTCGGGGTCGCCGAGTTGCTGCTCGCCCATGTTGACGACGGCGAGCACCGGCTTGTTCGTGAGCAGGAAGAAGGGGCGCAGCGCCGCCCGGTCCTCGGAGCCCAGCGACGACCGGTAGACCGGGATGCCCTCCTCCAGCTCGGCAAGGGTCTTTTCCAGCACCGAGATCGCACCGGCGAGAGACTTGTCGCCCTTGGCCGCCCTCCGGTGCTTGTCGAGTTGCGACTCCACGGTGCCGACGTCGGCGAGCACCAGCTCGAGCTCGAGCGTGTGCAGGTCCTCGAGGGGTTGTGTGCCCCCGACCACGTTGTCGTCCTCGAACGCCCGCAGCACGAGCACCATGGCGTCGACGTCGCGGAT
>JAFASB010000085.1 GCA_019244985.1 Acidimicrobiia bacterium
CGCCGAACCGGCGGACGGCCCGGACGCGGAGCCCGGACCGGCGGACACAGCACCGCCACCGGATGTCGATGCGCCCACGTCGCCGCCGCCGACCGACGCGGTCGCACCCGCGTCACCGCCGTTGGCCCCCGTTCGGTTGAGGGCAGCGACCTGCTTCGGCGTCAGCCTCGAACCGCAGCTCGCGGCCAACAGCGACAGCGCAGCGACAAGGACCACCGTGGTCCTCCTGCCCCTTGTCCCTGCCCGCGGCGCCAAGGTGAGAATCATACTCTCACTTTCGGATGCGGACTTGCCGTATTCGGGCTATCGTGTTCCCGGCCGGCACGAGCTCTGAGCCGCGAACGAGGATCACCTTGGGAGAGTTCATAGGGCTCACCATCGCTGGGCTCGCGTTGGGCGCGATTTACGCCATCGCTGCGTCCGGGCTGGTGGTGACGTACACCACCAGCGGGATCTTCAACTTTGCTCACGGCGCCATCGGCATGGTGATGGCATTCGTCTACTGGCAGCTGCGCGTGGAGCAGCACTGGAGCGCGCCGCTCGCCCTCTTCGTCGCCCTCCTCCTCGTCGCCCCAGCCATCGGCCTGATCATCCAGACGACCCTGATCCGGCGGCTCAATCCGAACGACACGGGAATGGCCCTCGTGGTCACGCTCGCCGTCATGGTTGCCCTCATGGGTATCGCCTTCACCCTCTGGCCGCAAACGCAGGGCCGGCTGCTGCCGGCGTTCTACGGGCCCAACGCCCACCTCTCGATCGGCGGCCAGCTGATCACCTACGAGGAGCTGATCTCCATCGGCCTCGCGGTCGCAACGGCGGTCGGCCTGCGGCTGTTCTTCTACAACACCCGCCTCGGGATCTCGATGCGCGGCGTCGTCGACGATCGCCAGCTCATGGCGATGAACGGGCGGAGCCCGGCGATGCTCAGCGCCCTGTCGTGGGCCATCGGCGCCGCCCTCGGAGGGTTGGCGGGGATCCTGACGGCGTCGACCTACTCGCTCGACATCATCAACCTGACGCTGCTCGTCCTGAACAGCTTCGCGGCCGCCATGCTCGGCCGCCTGCGCAACCTCATCCTCACCTTCGTCGGGGCGATCGTGCTCGGACTCCTCGACGCCTACGTCGTCGGCTACCTCAAGCTCACGGGTTGGCTCGTCCACCTCAGGCCCGTGGTCCCGACGCTCTTCCTGTT
The DNA here is from genome assembly GCA_019244985.1 of Acidimicrobiia bacterium. Taxonomy (GTDB): domain Bacteria; phylum Actinomycetota; class Acidimicrobiia; order Acidimicrobiales; family AC-14; genus CADDZP01. Next base: position 1,193 of record JAFASB010000085.1, read on the forward strand.
CGTCGTGCTACTGGCCCTCCCCGCCGTCCACCTCCGGTCCGGGACGGCGGCTATCGCCAAGGCGATCCGGATCCCCGCCGGCGCGCGAAGCCTCGGCAACGGTGTGGCGCTTGTCGTGCTCGCCGTCGTCGTCGCTCCGTTTCTCCACGGCACCGTGCTCGGCAACGTGAACGCGGGCGTCGCGCTCGGTATCGGGGCGCTGTCGATCGTGCTCCTGTGTGGCTACGGCGGGTACGTCTCGCTGGCCCAGTACGCGTTCTTCGGATTCGGCGCCTGGCTGTTCAGCGAGGTCGGTCACGGCGGCAATCCAGTCGGGCTCCTCGTCGCCGCCGCGGCCGGCGCCGTGCTCGGTGTCATCGTCGCCCTCCCGGCGCTGCGCCTGCGCGGGCTGGAGCTGGCGCTGTCGACACTGGCTTTCGGCCAGCTCGCCTACTACATGTTCTTCCTGCAGCCTGAAGTCATGGGCAGGAGCGACCTCGCCATACCGCGGCTCCACCTGCCCGGGCTCTCGCTCGAGAGCGGCGATCGCAATCTCATTTTTCTCACGGTCGTGTTCGCGCTGGCGTCGGCCGGTGTGTTGGCGCTGCGGCGCAGTCGCTTCGGCCGCATCCTCGTCGCGTCCAAGGACAGCCAGGTCGCCGTGGCCACCCTTGGGCTCAACCTCCGTCTGTCGAAGATCCTGTTGTTCGCGCTGGCCACCGCCCTCGCCACCTTCGGGGGCGCCCTCTACGGCTCGACGCAGCGGCTCGTCACCGCCGACAACTTCCAGTACGTGTCGAGCCTCTTCATCGTCCTCATTGTCTACGTCTACGGTGTTTCGACGCCGGGCGCGGCACTGGCTGGAGGACTGTCGCTGGCGATCGCGCCGCTCCTCGCCGTCCACATCCCGGTGCGCTTCCAGGCCGTCACCTACTTCATGACCGGCTTCGGTGCCTTCGTGCTGCTCGGCCGGCCCACGGGCATCATCCCCGCCGCCAGCGAGTGGCTGCACGACAAGCTGCCGCGCCGCGTTCTTCACGAGCCCGCTGTTGGCACAGTGGAGGTGAGTCGCGCTGCTGCTTCAGACGCATGAGGTCAGCGTCCGCTTCGGCGGCGTGACCGCACTCGACAATGTCAGCATCGGTGCCGAAGGAGGGGTGGTCACCGGCCTGATCGGGCCCAACGGCGCTGGTAAGACGACGTTGTTCAACGTCATCACCGGGCTGCAGTCGCCCAGTAGCGGGCGGGTGTCGTTCGACGGAGACGACGTCACTGGTCTGTCCGTGCACCGACGCGCGCAGCTGGGCATCGCCCGCACCTTCCAGCGCCTCGAGTTGTTTGGATCGATGACCGTGCGGGAGAACGTCCAGACCGCGGCCGAGATCTGCGAGCTCTGGAGCCGGAAAGAGACGCCGGCCCGCACCAGGACCGAGGAGATCCTCGACCGCGTCGGCCTCCGAGCGGTCGCCGATGCTCCTGCACACACGCTTCCTACGGGCCTCGCCCGACTGACCGAGCTTGGCCGGGCCCTGGCGACGAGCCCTCGGCTGCTGCTGCTGGACGAGCCCGGTTCGGGCCTCGACAGCGCGGAGTCTGGGGAGTTCGCGGCACTCCTGGCGGATTTGGCTTCAGAAGGTGCGGCGATTCTGCTCGTCGAACACGATATGGATCTCGTCATGCAGGCCTGCGCCCAGATCCACGTGCTCGACTTCGGCGTCCACATCGCGTCGGGCGCGCCGGACCACATCCGAAGCGACGCCGAGGTCCGGCGGGCCTATCTCGGTGAGGCCGTGGAAGCATGAGCGCCCACGCCATCGAGCTGATCGACGTGCATGCCGCCTACGGCGGCATCGAGGTGCTGCACGGCGTCGACCTCGTCGTTCCCGAGGGCTCGCTCGTCGCCATGCTCGGCCCCAACGGCGCAGGGAAGAGCACGACGCTCAAGGCGATCGACGGACGACTGGTGCCAACGAGCGGATGCGTTCACATCGCCGGACGCCACATGAATGGCGCCTCCACAAAGCAACTGGCGCGCGCGGGTGTGTGCAGCATCCCCGAGGGCCGCGGCGTCTTTCCCAACCTGACCGTGGAGGAGAACCTCCGCATGGTCACCCAGTTGCACGCGGACCTCTCGATGTCCGAGGTCGCCGAGCGCACCTACGCCCGCTTCCCGATTCTGGGCAACCGACGAACGCAGTTGGCGGGCACCCTGTCCGGCGGCGAGCAGCAGATGCTGGCCATGTCCCGGGCCATGGTCTCGGATCCGTCGGTGCTCCTGGTTGACGAACCGTCGATGGGGCTGGCGCCGCGCATCGTCGCCGAGGTGTACGAGGTTCTGAGGCAGCTCGCCGCCGAGGGCATCACAATGCTGCTCGTGGAGCAGTTCGCCCAGATGGCGTTGTCGATCGCCGACTACGCGGCGGTGATGATCCAGGGCCGAGTCGTCACGTTCGCAGAGCCGGCAGACCTCGGTGACGTCGCGGGCGCGTACCTGGGGGCGTCGGCGTGAGGAAGCGTGTTCTCGTTGTCGGCACGGCGCTCGCGATCGTCGGTGCCGCGGTGCTCACCGGCTTCGTCGGTGCCGGCCCGGCGCGGGCCAACACCGACCTCATCGGATGGACGAGCCAGGCCGACGCCAACGTCGTTGACATCGTGATCGACAACGAGTCGGGGCTGGCCGGCTCCCACCCCCTGTCGACCATCGACATCCCCGAGAACTTCTCGAGCTATCAGACGGGGCCCCTCGGCTACGCCCTGGCCACGCTCGCCTGGCCGGGCTCGGTGGCGGGCAACTTTGGTTCGCTGGCCGGCGAGGTCGGGTTTCCGCCGTCGACGGCACCGATCACCAGCCAGCTCAACGACCCGCTGAAGGCCGCCACCTTCTTCCCCGCCGGCCCGGCCGACTCGACGTTCCCCGCAGGTGCACCGTCGACGGGCGGACTTCAGATGGTGTCGCACGCCGACGCCAACGGCTCGTGGGCCAAGGCGGCGCTGGCGAACGTCTCGGTCCCGCAGCTGTTCGACGTGCAGGGCGTGCAGGGCGACACGACCGCCACCGCGACCTCCGCCGCCGAGTCGAAAGCGTCCGGCGCGTTCCACTCGCTCAGCCTGGCGGGCGGCCTGATCAAGATCGGCGCCACGTCGTCCTCGGCATCGGCGAAGAGCGACGGCAAAGATCCGAGTGGCACGGCGACGACCCACGTCGGCGCCATCACCATTGCCGGCCAGCAGGTGCAGGTCGGCAACGACGGCATCGTCGTCGGACCGTCGAACTCGCCCGCGTCCGGCGTGCTCTCCCCCGCGGCCACGGTGAACCAGGTCATCTCCGCGCTCAAGCTCAAGATCACCCCGCTTCCCCAGCAGGAGACCAAGCAGGCGCCCGGGGAGCAGATCATGTCGGGTGGGCTCCAGATCAGCTTCGTGCTGCCGTCCCTCCCCGACCTCCACCTCAATTGCACGACGTTGCCGCCGCAGCTCGCCCAGCTCGGCGTGCTCTGCACGCTTCCCGATGTCCTCAAGGGCATCAACGCCACCTTCACGATCGGGCGGGTGACCGCCACCGCCATCGGGGCCCCGCCCTTCGACCTCGCTGCCCTCGGGCAGGAGGGCCCAGGGCTGCCGTCGGTGCTTGGGGCGTCGACATCGGATTTCGGCGGTGGTGGCGGCCAGGCCAGCCTCGGCTCGCCCGTCGCGAGTGTCGGCGGGGCGACCTCGACGCCGGGGACGCCGGGATCGCTTTCGAGTGAACGGATCGCCGTGGCCAAGGTCTCGCTGTCGTCACCGATAGGGCTCGGCCTGCTGGTCAGCCTGTTGGTGATCGCCTTCGCGTCCGGCCTGTTCCTGCGGCGGCTGACCGGCGCGCTCGGCGCGGCCGTTCCTGTCGAATGCCCCTTGGAGGACGGACCATGACGACCGTGACCGGCACGGACGACGACGCGCGCTCACGGCGGCGTTCGCTCACCGAGGCGATCGCGGAGCTGCGCGTCCCCCGGATGAACGTCTCGCTCGAGACCGTGTTCCTCACCGTCGGCGCCCTGTTGCTGCCCATCGGGCTCGTTGTCATCATCCTCGGCTGGTATGGCGCCGCCCATACCGGCCACATCTACGAGCAGAACAGCTACATCATCTCCGGAGGGGTGCTCGGTCTAGGACTGATCTTCGTCGGCTTCGCGCTCTACGTCGGCTACTGGATGACGCGACAGATCCGGGCCACCGAGACCGGCACCCAGCAGACGCTACGGGCGCTGCGGCAACTTCAGGAAGAGTTGCGGACCGTCGGCGTCGAGGGTGAAGCACCGGCGGAAGCCGACGTCTTCGTCGCCACCGAGCACGGCAGCATGCTGCACCGCCCGACGTGCCAGGCCGTCGCCGGCCGGAAGGTCCACGTCGTCGACGACCGCAGCGCCGCCAAGTACCGCGCCTGCAGCATCTGCATCGCGGAGTGATCGGGGCGTCCGCTACACGAACTCCGGCATGACCTCGCGGGCGAAGGTCTCGACCTGCGAGGCTCCGGCGCCCGGCCAACCGCAGACCAGGTAGCCGTAGCCGGCGTCCCGCCACTTCCCGGCGTGCTTGCGGGCCGTCTCGATGTCGTCGAGGGAGACGGAGCCGGCCCGCAGGATCGACTTCGGGTCGCGACCGCCCTCCTCGGCGAGCTGATCGATCCGCTCGTAGGCCTCGCGCATGCTGTTGGGCGTCCCGAACGAGTGCCACACGTCGGCGTACTTGGCCACGAGCGGCAGCGTGCGCCGGGGGCCCGAGCCGCCGATCCAGATCGGCGGGTGGGGACGCTGGACCGGGACTGGTTGCAGCTGCGCGTGCTGCAGCGACACCCGCTTGCCCTCATAGTCGACGACGTCGCCGGTGAAGAGCCTGGTGGTGATTTCGAGCGCGTCCTCGAGGAGGTCGAAGCGATCGCCGGTCGGGGGGAACGCGATCCCCAGCTCGGTGTGCTCCTTGTCGTACCAGGCGGCGCCGAACGATATCTCCAGCCGGCCGTGGGAGGCGTGGTCGATCGTGAGTGCCTGGGCGGCATACACCGACGGATGCCGGTAGGTCATGCCGGCGACGAGCAGGCCGAGCCGGACGCGCGTCGTCGCGCTGGCCAGAGCGGCGAGGTAGGTCATGCCCTCGAACGTCTCGCCCTCTCCCTCGCCGTACATCGGCTGGAAGTGGTCGAAGCCCCAGACGCCGTCGAAGCCGAGCTGCTCGGCGAGCTGAGCCCGGCGGACGAGCTCGTCCCACGAAAGTCGTTGCTGGGCGACGTCGAGTCCGAATCTCATCTCAGTCCTTTGGGGAGAGGTGGGTCATGAAGTGTGCAGACCAATCGGGGAGGCCGGTCGGAACGTAGTAGCCGCCCTCGTCGTTGATCGTCTCCCAGTGGGCGGCGACGTCTTCGATCGTGGGCTCCGTGCTCACGTAGCCGGTCGACTGTGCGATGAAGATGCGGGCGAAGCGGCCGAAGCCGGCGGCGTAGATCTCGCCGGTCACCGGGCAGTCCTCGTGGACGAGGAAGCCGGCCATCGGGGCGACGAGGTCAGGCGACATCTCGGGTGGCGCGTCGCCGCGGCCGGCCATGCGCGTGAAGGCGCCCGGGGCGATGAGGTTGACCTTGATCCCGTGGTCGACCCCCGCGGCCGCCAGGCTGCGAGCCAGACCGATCACAGCTCCTTTGGCCGCCGCGTAGGACGTGTTGTTCGGTAGCCCGAAAAGGCCCGACGACGTCGTCATCACGACGCGGCCGTAACCGCGGTCGACCATGTGCGGCCACGCGGCGCGGGCCGTGTTGAACGAGCCGCCGACGTGGACCGCGAGGTGCTGTCGAAGGTTCTCCTCGTCGATCTCCGGCATCCCCGCCCACCTGATGACGCCGGCGTTGTTGATCAGGATGTCGAGTCGGCCGAACCGTTCGATGGCGCCATTGACGAGCGCGTCTGCGCCCTCTGTCGAAGCAACGTCGCTCGCGTCGGCCGTCGCGGCAGCGCCGATCTCGTCCGCCACCGCCGATGCCGGGTCGGCGTCGACGTCGTTGACCACGACGCTCGCGCCCCGCTCGGCGAGCAGCAGGGCGTAGGCCCGGCCGATGCCGCGCCCCCCGCCGGTGACGACGGCGACCCGCCCGTCGAATCGAAACGTCAACCGCTCAGGCGGCGACCGGAGCTTCGAAGCCCAGGAGGTCGCCGAGGGTGCCGCCGAGGATGGCGGCCCGCTCGTCGGGGGCAACGTCGGCAAACAGTTTGCCGATGAGCTCCCGACTGCCGCGGAACGTGCCCTCGGCGTGCGGATAGTCGTTGCCCCACACGATGCTCGATACGCCGGTTATGTGCCGGCAGGCGACGGCGATCGGGTCGTCCTGGAACTGCACGTGGAACTGGCGTTGCACGTACTCGCTCGGGCGCAGCGGGTAGGGCCATTTTTCGTTGAGCCGGAACAGCTGGGCCATGTTGGGCTGGTCGTGCGCCGGCCGATCCCCGTCCCAGTACCCCAGCCACCAGTCGGCGTCCTGGCCGATGCCGGTGACCCAGCACTTGTCCATGGCGCCCATCAACGACGCCAGCCAGTGGGCGTTGAACTCGATGAGGGCGAAGTGGAGGTCCGGGTAGCGCTCGGCGACCCCGCCGCCGATCAGCTCACAGATGACCTGCTGGGGAACGATCGTGCTGTAGATCGACTGGGTCACCATCCGCTTCGCCGCCGACTTCTCGGTCATCGGCTGGTTCACCTGGGCAGCCGACTCCATCACGACCCTGAGCGTGGTCGATGCCGGGTCGTTGACCTTCACGCCTCCGGTCTGGGTGTGGATGAAGACGTGTACGCCGCTCGCCTGGGCCGCGGCCCAGACCCGGTCGAGGTCGCGCGTGTAGTACGACCTCGGCGGAATCGCGGGCAGAAGGATCGCTCGAAAACCGGCAGCGGCAACCCGCTCGATCTCGCCGACGGCGTCGTCGACATCGGTGATCGGAATCGGTGCCGTGGGCGCCAGCCGGTCGAAGTACGGCGAGAAGCGCTCGGCGACGTAGTCGTTGTAGACGCGAGCGTGCGCCATCGACAGCTCGTGGTCGTCGGAGTACAGGCCGAACAGCGAGAGGTTCGGGTGCAGCACCTGGGCGTCGACCCCGTCGAGGTCCATGTCCTGCAGGATCAGCTCCGGATCGCCTTCGGGCGTGCGCCCCTGCGTCTGGCGGTAGCGCGAGATCGTCCAGCCCTCGAACCCGGGCGTGTGCAACTGGCGGAAGGTGCGGGCGCCTCCCTCGAATGGCGGATCGACCTCGAAGTCCTCTTCCCAGACAGCGCGGTCGCGCAGGTGCTTGGGAAGACGGGTGCGGAAGAGATCAGTGGGTTCGAGCAGGTGCCCGTCGCCCGACACCACGAAGTCGTTTCCGACCATCGCTGGGCGACGTTAGACCGATCGGTCGGTACAGGCAATACTGCGGCCGTGCCTACAGAGAAGCGGTGGAAGCAGCGTCCCGATCGGTCGACGTGGGGCGACTTCGGCGACGACGACGAGCTCGGTCGCATCAACCTGCTCACTCCCGAGAAGGTGTTGCAGGGGGTGCGCGAGGTCGAGGCCGGCATCACCTTCTCGCTCAGCCTGCCCCTCGACTATCCGGGCGGCGTCGCCCTGAACCAGCGCCGCCACCCGCCGATTCTCGCCCCCACCGAGGACATGAATGGCACCGCCGACACCTTCTTCAACGTGCACATGAGCGAGATGGAGGACTGGGGCGATCCCCGCTACGTCGACGTGTGGGCCGACGACGTCGTCACCCTGTGGCTGCAGTACTCGACGCAGTGGGACGGACTGGCTCATGTGGGTGCCGAGTTCGACGCCGACGGCGACGGCACCGAAGAGGGCGTCTACTACAACGGCTACCGCGCCGGCGTCGACATCGCCGGGCCTGCGGAGGATGCGCGCGGCGACGGCTACCGGCACCGCTCCTTTCTCCACCATCTCGGCGTCGAGCACATGGCGTTCCACGGCGTCCAGGGCCGCGGGGTGCTTGTCGATCTCGAGCACCACTTCGGCCGCGAGTGGAAGGGCGTCGACCTAGAGACGCTCCAGGAAGTCATGGCCGCCGACAACGTCGTTGTCGAGCCCGGCGACATGCTCCTGCTCCACACCGGCTTCGCCACCCAGCTCCTCGAGATGAACCGGGAGCCGGATGTGCGGAAGCTGTTCACGTCCTGCGCCTGGCTCGACGCGCGGG
>JAFASB010000104.1 GCA_019244985.1 Acidimicrobiia bacterium
CCGTCGCTCTCGTCGGCCTCGACGACCAGCCACTCCCCCACGTCCCACGCCGCTCCGGTACCGAGCTCGTTCAGCTCCCCGCCGACGATGAAGGAAGGATGCATGCCGGCTTCGACGAGGATCAGCGCCAGCATCGACGACGTCGTCGTCTTCCCGTGCGTTCCGGCGACCGCAATCGCCCGGCGCGTGGCCACGATCGCGGCCAGGACCTCGGCCCGGCTCAGCACCGCGGTCCCGGCGTCGAGCGCGGCACGCACTTCGGGGTCGCGCGCGGGTACGGCGGTCGAGATGGCGACGGCGTCGATGTTGTCAACGAGCGACGGATCGTGGCCGACGTGCACGTGTACACCGAGCCCGCGGAGGCGCTCCAGATTGGGCGAAGGCTTGAGGTCGCTGCCCGAAACGGTGTGGCCCATGCGCGCCAAGACGTCGGCTATGGCGCTCATTCCGGCACCGCCCGCGCCGACGACGTGAATGCGTTGGGGAAGCCGTAAGTCCAGGACGCGGCACGATACCCTCGACCGGTGCCGGCGCCTTCGATTCTCATTGCCGCGGGCGGCACCGGCGGCCATATTTTTCCGGGCTTGGCGCTCGCTTCGGCCCTCCGGCGACAGGATCCAGCGGCCGATGTCGCGTTCGTCGGCACGCCACGCGGGCTTGAAGGCCGGATCATCCCCGACGCCGGGTACCGGCTGCACCTGCTCGACATGGTCCCGTTCGCGGGTGCGCGGCGGGCATGGGTACCAGCAGCCTTCGCGCGGGCCACGCTCCAGGCCCGACGCCTCCTCCGACGCGAGGGCGCGGCCGTCGCTGTCGGCATGGGGGGCTACGCCAGCATCCCCCTGATGGCCGGCGCTCGCTTGAGCGGCGTGCCGTCGCTCGTCCACGAGTCGGGCGCCATCCCAGGTCGGGCCAACCTGTTGGCCGCGAGGTTCACGGACAACGTTGCCATCGCCTTCGAGCGCGCCTCGTCGTCGTTCTCGGGACCGACGCGCGTCGTCGGCATGCCGCTGAGCGAGGACATCGAGCACTTCGACCGCGACACCCTTCGCGCCGATGCACGCCGGTCCTTCGACCTTCCTTCCGACGCGGAAGTCCTGCTGGTCATCGGCGGTAGTCAGGGAGCAACGACGTTGAACAAGGCCGCCGTCGGCCTGGCTCGCCTGTGGCGGGAGCGCCCGGGGCGCTTCATCCTGCTGAAGACCGGCGCCGCCGACCTGGCCGGCATCCAGGCCGACCTTCAAGGGGCAGCGGCGTCGCAGGTCGTTCGCGCCGTCTCGTTCTTCGAGCGCATGGACCACGCCTACGCGGCCGCCGACGTGGCGTTGACCCGGGCAGGTGCAGGCACCGTGGCCGAGCTCGGCGCCGTCGGTCTGCCCGCCGTGCTGGTCCCGTATCCCTACGCGCCGCACGATCACCAGGCGGTGAACGCGTCCGTGCTCGTCGACGTCGGTGCCGCACTCATGGTGCGCAATCCCGATGCGACCGCGGAAAGCCTGGCCCCGACGCTCGATTTGCTGTTCGCCGACCCCGATCGCCGGACGGCGATGGGTGCGGCCGGCCACAGTGTCGCCAGGCCGCGTGCCGCCGACGAGCTGGCATCGTGGGTCCTCGAGCTCGCCCGCTCTCGGGCGCCGGTCGGGAGGTAGCGCCATCGCCGACCCCCGCCCCTTCGTTCTCAAGCCCGACGCCACCGTCGGCGACGTCCTCGAGCAGGTGCGCGAGACAGGGTTCGGCGTCGTCGTCGGCGACAACGGCGAGATCCTCGGCACCGTCGACGACGGGGCCGTGCGCCGCGCCGCCCTCAAGCACGCCGCACTCGACCTGCCGGTGATGACCGTGATGTCCGGGCGCCCGCTCGTCGCCGACGTCGCCGACGGCCCAGACCGGGCTGCCGACCTGTTGCGGGCCTATCGCGTGCGGGCCGTTCCCGTGGTCGACGAGGCTCGCCTCGTCGAGGTCCGCACGCTCGACGAAGTGCCTGACGCGGGCCCGGGCAAACCGATCGCCGTCGTGATGGTCGGCGGACGGGGCGAGCGCCTGCGCCCGCTCACCGACAAGGTCCCGAAGCCGCTCCTGCGAATCGGTCCCAGCTCGATCGTCGAACGCCTGATCTCGTCACTCGCCACCGCGGGCGTCGAAGACGTGTACCTGGCTGTCAACTACAAGGCCGACGAGTTCGACAACCGGCTCGGCGACGGGTCGCAGTTGGGCGTGCGCCTGCACTACATGCGCGAGAAGGAGCCGCTCCACACCGCTGGCGCGCTGTCGCTGCTGCCGGTCACGCCCACGGGCCCGGTCATCGTCAGCAACGGCGACATCGTGACCACGCTCGACTTCGCTCGTCTGCTCGACTTCCACTGGCACCACGGGGGTGCGATCACCGTGGCGGGCGTC
>JAFASB010000166.1 GCA_019244985.1 Acidimicrobiia bacterium
CGGGACGATCGACGTGCCCGCCGGCGTGCAAGCGGCACTCGAGCGCCGGTTCGCCGAGCTCGGCGTGCCCGCGGTCGGGCTATGGGCCCGTGTGCCGCACTACGCGGCAGCGATGCCCTACCCAGAGGCCAGCGTCATGCTGCTCGAGGGCCTGGAGGCCCTCACCGGCGTCCATGCCGATCCGACCGAGCTGCGCGCCGCCGCCCAGTCGACGCGCACGAGGCTCGACGAGCTGGTCGCCAACAGCGAGGAGCACGCCGCCCTCGTCCACCAGCTCGAAACGGCGGTCGACGCCGAGGCCGACCGGCCGCTCGGGTCGTCGCTGCCCTCTGGCGACGAACTGGCCGCTGAGCTCGAACGGTTTCTGCGAGAGGAGAATCCCTGATGCGGGTGGACGGCGGGGTCGGCTTCGACCTCACAACGGCGGCCCAGACCGCCAAGGAGGCCGAGGAAGCCGGCTACGACGGCATCTGGTCGGCCGAGACCAGCCACGACCCGTTCTTCCCGCTGCTGCTTGCCGCCGAGCACACCGAGCGGGTGGAGCTGGGCACGGGTATCACGGTGGCGTTCCCCCGCAGCCCCATGCACCTGGCCAACGTCGGCTACGACCTCCAGAGCTACAGCAAGGGTCGCTTCCTGCTCGGGTTGGGCTCACAGATCAGGGCCCACATCGAGAAACGCTTCAGCGCGACATGGGGAAAGCCCGCCGCCCGCATGCGCGAGCTGATCCTCGCCACACGTGCCATCTGGTCGTCGTGGCAGGAAGGCACCAAGCTCGACTTCCGCGGCGACTTCTACACGCACACGTTGATGACGCCGATGTTCAATCCTGGTCCCAACGCGTACGGGACGCCCAAGATCTTTCTCGCGGCCGTCGGTGAACGGATGACGGAAGTGGCCGGCGAAGTGTGTGACGGTCTCCTCGCCCACGGCTTCACCACCGAGGCGTACCTACGCGACGTCACGCTGCCGGCGCTGGAGCGAGGGTTGGCGAAAGCCGGCAAGCAGCGCGCCGACTTCCAGATCTCCTGCCCGGTCTTCGTCGTCACCGGATCCAACGACCAGGAGCTCGAGACCGCCGACAAGGGCGTGCGCCAGCAGATCGCCTTCTACGGCTCGACACCCGCGTACAAAGGCGTGCTCGAGAAGGGAGGCTGGAACGATCTCCAACCCGAGCTCAACCGCCTGTCGAAGCAGGGCGAGTGGGTGCAGATGGGCACCCTGATCACCGACGACATCGTCGACGCCTTTGCCGTGCGAGGTGAGCCCGAGGAGATTCCCAAGCTCATCCTCGCCCGCTACGGCGACGTCATCGACCGGGTGACGTTCTACGCCCCGTACAAGTCCGACCCCGACCGCTGGAAGGCAGTGCTGGCGGGCTTCAAGTCTTAGAGGACGATGTTGATCAGCCGGGGCGGCTTGGCGATCACCCGCTTGGGGTGGGCGCCGTCGAGGAGCTCCTGCACCTTCGGAGACGACCGCGCGAGAGCCTCCATCTCGGCCTCGTCGATCGACGGTGGCACGTTGATCACGTCGCGCTTCTTGCCGTTGACCTGCACGACCATCTCGACGGTCTCCTGGGCCGCCATGACAGGGTCGGCCGTCGGCCACGAAAGCTCGTGGATGTGCTCGCCGAAGTGACGGCGTTCCCATAGCTCGGCCGTGACGTGCGGAGCCATCGGCGCCATCAGCAGGAGCAGCGAGTCGATGGCGAAGCCGGTCTTGCCCTGCTTGTACAGGAAGTTGGTGAACTCCATGCACGCGGCGACGGCCGTGTTGTATGACCAGCGCTCGTATTCGTCGGAAACGCGGGCGATCAGCCGGTGAGCGGCCCGGTTCACCTCCAGGGCGACGCCCTCGTCGGCGTCGGGTACGGCGTCGCCGTCGGGGTCTGCCAGGCGCCACAGCCGCTGGAGAAAGCTCGACGTGCCCTTGATGCCCGCGTCGGTCCAGTCGACGTCGTCGGCGGGGGGGCCCATGAACAAATGGTGGAGGCGCAGGGCGTCGGCGCCGACCGTGTCGAAGAACTGCTGGGGCGTGATCAGGTTGCCCTTCGACTTCGACATCTTGGTGCCACCCAACCGGATCATGCCCTGGGTGAACAGGCGCTCGAACGGCTCGCGCAGGTCCTTGGGGGCGATGTCGAGGTCGGCGAGCGCCTTCATGAAGAAGCGGGCGTACATCAGGTGGAGGATGGCGTGCTCGATGCCGCCGATGTACTGGTCGACCGGCATCCACCTGCTCGCCGCGTCCTTGTCGAACGGCCTGTCCTCGTTCCACGCGTCGGTGAAGCGGAGGAAGTACCACGACGAGTCGACGAACGTGTCCATCGTGTCGGTCTCCCGAACGGCCGGCTTGCCGTCGATCGGACACGTCGTGTTGAGGAACCCTTCGTGGAACTTCAACGGCGACTCGCCGGTCGGCCGGAACTCGACCTCGTCGGGCGCCAGGACCGGCAGGTCCTCGTCGGCGACGGGGACCACCCCGTGGTCGGGGCAGTAGACGACCGGGATCGGACAGCCCCAGAACCGCTGACGCGAGACGAGCCAGTCACGCAGCCGGTAGTTGACCGTGCGCGTGCCGATGCCCTTGGCCTCGAGAAAGTCGATGGCCTTGGTGATCGCCGTTTCCTTGTCGAGACCGTCGAGCCACTCGCTGTTGATCGCCGGGCCGTCACCTGCGTACGCCTCGCCCTCCCAGTCGTCGGGCGGCTGCACGGTGCGGACGATGTCGAGGCCATAGGTCTGCGCGAAGTCCCAGTCGCGCTGGTCCTCGCCGGGCACGGCCATGATGGCGCCGGTGCCGTAACCCATGAGCACGTAGTCGGCCAGGTAAACCGGCACGGCGCGCTCGTTGAAGGGGTTCACGACGTAGCTGCCGGTGAAGACACCCCGCTTCTCGAGCGGGCCCTCCGTCGTCTGCCGCTCGACCTCACTCTCGAGCGTGACGCGTTCGACGAACTGTCGGACCTCGTCGCGCTGGTCGTCGGTCGTCAGCTCGTCCACGAGCGGATGCTCGGGTGCGACGACCGCGTACGTCATCCCGAAAGTCGTGTCCGGGCGGGTCGTGAAGACGCGCAGCTTGAGGTCGTCGCGGCCCTGGACCGCCAGGTCGAACTCGGCACCCTCTGAACGGCCGATCCAGTTGCGCTGCATCGTCTTGACCCGGTCAGGCCAGTCGAGCTGGTCGAGGTCGTGCAGCAGCTCATCGGCGTAGGCGGTGATCTTGAAGAACCACTGCTCGAGGTCCCGCTTGACGACGACGTCGCCGGAGCGTTCGCACGTGCCGTCGGCCAGGACCTGCTCGTTGGCGAGCACGGTCTGGCAGCCCGGGCACCAGTTCACCGGGGCCTTCTTGCGGTAGGCGAGGCCGGCCTCGAGCAGGCGAAGGAAGATCCACTGGCTCCACTTGATGTACTGCGGGTCGTGGCTGCGGACCTCCCGCCGCCAGTCGTACTGCGAACCCAGACGCCGGATCGACGCCTTGAGCTCGTCGATACGGGCGTCGGTGAAGATCCTCGGGTGGGTGCCGGTCTTGAGGGCGGCGTTCTCGGCCGGGAGCCCGAACGAGTCGAACCCCATCGGCGACAGCACGGCATACCCGTGCATCGTGCGGTGCCGGACGATCAGGTCCCCGAACGTGTAGTTGCGCACGTGGCCTTGGTGGGCCTGCCCGCTGGGGTACGGGTACATGCACAGGCAGTAGAAGCTCGGCCGGGGGTCGTCGTTCTCGACCTGATACGTCCCGCGCTCGGCCCACGCGTCCTGCCACTTCTTCTCGATCGCCTGAATGTCATAGGCCGAGGCCACGAGCCGAGGTTAACTGCGGCTAGGACCCTTCCGGCGTGGCGTTGAGCAGGTAGTCGCGAGCCCAACGGACGCCAGTCGCCTGATTGTTGCGAGCCGGCTTGAGCCGGAGATGCCCGCCGCGAGCAGGGGCTTGATCGACTGGAATGAGGAAGACCTGGTCCAACTCGGGCGAGTAGATGGCGATGACGTCGACCTCCCCGCGGTAGTCGCGATGAACCTTGTTCGTGAAGCTGCACGCACGAAACCAGATCACGTCGCCCCGGACGCGCGAGCTCTTGACCTGCGCTCGGTGAAAGCCATCCTCATCCTCAAAGACGAGATCGACCCGCGAGTCTGCGGCGAAGAAGGGCAAATACACGCGCTTTCCGGCGAGTCTGAGGGCCGCCGCGACCGCCAACTCAGCCCGCTCACCAACCTCTGAGGGCGTGCGATCCACGCTTCAATCCTACGAAGGGGGTGTGACAGTGAACTGGTAGCGTGGCCGTCCCGCGGGGGTGTAGCTCAGTCCGGTAGAGCACCTGCATGGCATGCAGGGGGCCGTGGGTTCAAGTCCCATCACCTCCACCAGAAACCGCCTGCTACTGCTCGCCGACAACAAATAGCGGGTGCACCGATCAGCGGCCGTCGCTAGGTTGACCGCCATGACGGACCGCGTCCCGACTCGTCGTATTGCTTTCGAGTTCGACGCCGGCCGGATGCCGCGCCACTACAGCGCCAACGACGTGCTCAGCAGCCACGCGATGAGTTTGGCCTCGGCCACCTTCCCCGAGGGCGAGGAGTTCTTCGTCCGCTCGGTGCGCAAGGTCCGTGATCAGATCCGCGACCCTGACCTGCTCGAGCGGGTCAACGGGTTCATCGGTCAGGAAGTGATGCACGGCCGGGCCCACGTGAGCTTCAACAAGGCGCTCGGCCGCCTCGGTTACCCGACGAGGTTCATCGACCGTTTCGTCGCCTTCTATCTCCGGCTGATGGAACGGCTCCTACCGAAGAACGTGCAGCTGGCCATCACCGCCGCGCTCGAGCACTACACGGCGACCTTCGCCACGGTCCTGCTCACTACCCCCGAGGCACGCGAGCAGTTCGCCGACCCCGAGATTGAAGCCCTGTGGGTCTGGCACGCACTCGAAGAGACCGAGCACAAGGCCGTCGCCTTCGACGTGTTTCGCGAGGTTTGCGGGAACGAACGAATGCGAGTTCGGGTGATGAAGGCCGTCACCTTCGACATCGTGATCGGCGCCGCGATGGGCCTGCTGATCTCGCTGGCGATGGATCCCTCGGCATGGCGTCTCAGCAAGCTGCGCAAGAGCTGGCGCAACCTCCGGGACTCTCCCATCGCGAGCGGCGACTTCGCCGCTTTGCTACGCGACTACAACCGCCTCGACTTTCACCCGGACGACCACGACACGACCGAACTCGTCGTCGAGTGGCGAGCGCGGCTCCTCGAAGGCGGCGGCTACTTGGCGAGTCGGGTCAAAGGCGCCGCTTGAGCTCCTACCCTCCTCCGAGTTCGGCCAGCATTGCTGCCAGGCGGGACTCGCAACGTCCGTACTTCTTGCGGTAGCCGCCGTGGCGGTAGCTCTCGGGGAAGAGCTCGCCGACGCCACAGCCCGCAGCCGCGAACCTCACCTCGGCGTCATACAGCTCGTCCACGAGGGCGCAGAACAGAAGTGCGTCGCCCTGGTTCGCGATCGGATGGATGCCGCGCACGCCAACCGCGTCGAACCCGTCGAGCAACGCGCCGAAGCGGACCGGGTGCACGCGGCGCAGATGGACGAGGAGGGCGTCGAAATCGTCGACGGCTGTCGGGCCCGGCATCTTCGCCACCAGTCGGTCGAACGTCGCGTCATCCAGCGCGTCGGCGACGACTCGCGCCTTGCGCCGGTAGTCGGGACCGTCGATCGTCACGACCTCGAAATGGGCGGCGATGGCAGCGATCTCGCGCCGGAAGTCATCGGCACTGAAGCGACCTTCACCCAACCGGTCCGGCAGCGCGTTCGACGTCGCCACGACGCGGACCGCCGGGATGACCGACCGCAGGAATGTCACCGTCATCAGCGTGTTCGCCACGTCGTCGAGCTCGAACTCGTCGATGCACAACAGTCGTTGGCCCCCCAAAGCGCCGACCGCCGTGTCCATGCCGACGAAGCCGATCAGGGCCGTGAGCTCGGCGAAGGTGAGGTACGCCTTCGGCTCGGGCGCCGCGTGCCACAACGCAGCAAGCAGATGTGTCTTTCCCACGCCGTACCCGCCGTCGAGGTAGCGCGCCGGAGCTCCCTCGGTCTGGACGTCGCTTCGCCGCCGCACGAGCCGTCGACCCGTCGGCCGCTCCCGAACGACCAGATCCGCCGCGAACCGCTGCATGGCTGCAAGCGCGGCCGCCTGAGACGGATGCTCGGGACTGGGCACGTAGGTATCGAAGCGCACATCGGCAAAACGTCGAGGCGGCACCAGTCGGCTGACCAGGTCGTTCACCTCGCGGTTCGGCACGCGATCGACGAGGCGAAGCGGCCTGGGGTCTGCTCCCACTATGCGCCTTGCGCGTCAGCTCGCGAAGCCGAGCTCGGCGAGCGTTGCTGCGAAGGCGTCGAAGAGCTCGAGCTGGGTGAGCTCGTCGCTGCGCACCCAGCGAGCGTCGGCCGTTTCCCAGTGGAACTCGGTCGGGACGTCGAATCGCTCAGTGACGTCGACGACGACCGTCCAGTAGCACCAGCCACCGTGGTCGCTCTCGTGCACGTGGGCGACGACGTGGTCGGGCATGGCGACACCGATCTCCTCGGCGAACTCGCGCAGGGCGCCGTCGAGCGGCGATTCTCCGTCGTTGAGCGCGCCACCCGGGATCGCCCACGACCCGCCCCGGTGCGTGAACTCGGACCGACGAGCGACGA
>JAFASB010000274.1 GCA_019244985.1 Acidimicrobiia bacterium
CCTCGTGCATGTACTGGCCGGAGTCACCAACCCCGACGACGGCGCGTTCCTCCTCGCCTACTCGTACGGCGCCCTGATCTCGCTCAATGCACTCGCGACGACAGATCTACCGATTCGTGCCGCAGTCCTCTACGAGCCTCCCCTTGGCGAGGAGATGGTCCCTCGTGCCGACGATGTCGCTCGGCTGGTCGCTGACGCGCAGTACGACACGGCGATGGCGCTCTTCGTGGAGTCGACGTTCTATCTCCCGAGGTCTGTCATCGACGCCATGCGTAGGCGGCCGACGTGGCAGGTCGCACTGGATCACGCAGCGACGCTCCCGCCCGAGCTCGAAGCCGTGGCCGCCGCGGACGTTCCCACGCCTCGTCGCCCGACGCCTCCGGTGCGGGTGCTCGTCGCGAAGGAGGGCGGGAACCCCACGTTCGGTCGAATAGCCGAACGCATCCAGGCCCGCTTCGACCCGTGCGATGTTGTGGGCATTCCCGGACTGCCGCACTTCGCCATGCCGACAGAGCCAGTTGCGTTCGCTGCCGCCGCACTGTCGCACTTTGCGGCCGCTTCGCCGGACGGCGAGCTGTGATTCCTAGCGCTGCGACATCGGCGGCATGAAGCCGACGAGCGTGGCCCGCACGGCCGAGCTGACCTCGGCGAGCATCGCCCGGCGGTTCAGCTCGACGCCCTCGACGGCCAGCTGCACGGCCTCGAGGGCGGTCTCGAGTCGCTCCTCCCACCGATCCTGGTCCTCCTCGACCCGGTCGATGAGGGCCCGCTCGAGGCGGGTGACGGTGCCGGCCAGCTGGTTGCGCAGGGCTTCCAGGTCGTCCTTCGACGCGGCCGACGCCAGCGCAGACGCGGCCTGGGCCATCGACCTGTTCAGGTTCTCGACCGTGCTGTCGGTGACAGCCGGGCCGGTGCGCCCGGTCGCGGCCAAGAGCTGGGCGCCCAGCTGGTTGAGCTCGCGGCGCAGCTCGTCGATCGCCGCCTTCTGGGCCGCCGACGCCGCGGCGATGGGCTTGGTATCGGAAGCGGACCCGCGGTCGCGCACGGCCGCCGCCTCGGCAACCCGCGCCAGGCGCTCGCCGACCTCGGCGCGCAGCTGCTCACGCTCGTTGCCGATCTGGTCGAGGCGCTCGGCCAGGTCGGCGCGCAGCTGTTCGCGCTCGGAGAGGATGACCTCCTGCTGCTTGGCCAGGTTGGCAGCCATCTCCACCCAGTACTGACGCAGGTCGTCGCGGGACACGGCGCCGCCGACGAGCTCGTTCAGCTTGCCGATGGTCTGGTTCAGAACCTCGCGCATCTGGTCACGGTCGCGGTTCAGGCGGGCTTCGGCCTGACCGGCGGCGGTGGCCAGCTCGGCCCGCAGCCGGTCGCCCATCGCGGCAAGCTCGGTTGTGACCTCGGCCATCGCCTCGTGCACCTGGGCCTTGATCGCCGAGGTGTCGATGGGGACCGGCCGTCCCGACGGCGGCGCGCCGCTGCGCAGCGCCGATGCCGCCCCCGCCAGCTCGTCGAAGCGGGCCTCGAGGCGCGCCTCCAGCTCGTCGAGACGCTGGGTCACCGCCGGCGAGCCCGCACCGCCAATTGCGGCCGACGGTGACGGCGTGGGCGCGGGCGCAGTTTGGGGCGCCGCGCGCTGCTGCTGCAGCCGGGGCAGGAACTCGACCACCTGGCGCATCGTCCGTGACAGCTGGTCGATGCGCTCGTTCAGCTCGCGAAGTGACGCCTCGGTGGTGACCGCCTGGCGGCGCAGCTCGGTGACGATCCACCGGTCGCTGCGCGACGGCTGCGGCTCGACGTCCTCCCGACGCGCCGGCGGCTGCGCGGGCCGCGGCGCCGCCTTCGATCCTGCGATCGTGGGCCCCGGCGGCGCCGCCGAATCACCCTGGCGCGCCGCACCCTCGAGCTGGGACTGCTGCTCCTGGAGCCGCCGCCGGCGCTCGGCGACGCGCGCCTCGAGGATGCCCTGCTCTGGGCGCCGCCGCTGCTGGCCGGGCCAGCTGAAGCTCACATCGTCGTCGACGTCGCGCCCCGACGGCGGATTGGGGGCCATGGGCCAATGCTAAACGGCGGGGTCCCGGACCTCGGTGCATGCAATGGCGACGCCCCGCGCCCGGTGCTCTCGGCGCCGCGTGCCTTTTCCTGATTGGGCGGCCTGCGTTGTCGGCTTACGCCACCGACTGCGTGATGGTGGCGGTGTAGGTCCCAGCGACCGCAGTCGTGCTGTTGCTGTTCAGCAGCGTGACACCGATCGTCGGGTTCCAGGTGGCCGAGTTGTTCGACACGCCGGTCCACGTGGCACCGATCTGTGTTGCGGGAAGGGTGCCCGATAGGGAGCTGACGACCGCCGGCGTGAAGACGCCGGTGCCAGTGGTCGCTGTGGCTGTGCCCGAGCTGTAGCTGACGTTCGCCTTGGGAATCGTCTCGTTCGCGCTCGCGCCGCCGGTCGTGAAGTTCGTCGACGTCACCGTGACCGTCCAGGTCGCGGTCAAGTTGCCTCGAGCGTCGGTCACGCTGGTCGAACCCAGGCTGCCGCTGAGCGACGCCGTGCCGGTCGCCGTGCCCGAAGAGAGGTTGGCGGAGGCTGGGGCACTGATGCTCAGGGAGCCGGCAGTCAGGGTGAAGCTCACTCCGGTGTTCGCGGACGTCGCGGCATTGGCCTCGGGCATGAATACGCCGAGCGCTCCGGTGGTGATTGCGACGGCCATGGCCACAGCCGCGGCGCGATTCCTGCGACGCATCGTTGGGTCTCTTTCCCTCCGTGTCGAGGCCCCCAAAGACATCTTCCTCGCACGAACCATGCACGCCTATGGCCCGTCAGCGTCATTTTGGGCGCCGCCCGCCCGGACTAGCCCTCCGATTGCAGCGGGAGCACGGCTACGAGTGCCGAACGAGAAGGGTCAATAGATGCTGTTGATTCCCAGGCTGTCGCCGGAAGCCAGCGAGCGCTTGTATGTCTCGCCGGTCGTCGCCGTCGGGTACATCGTGTTGTACGGCGAATTCGGCGCGTGGCCGAGCCCGTAGAGGTGGCCGGTCTCGTGGGCCAGCACGTCTTGGACGTCGTAGGCGGCTACCTGATAGCAACCACTGCCTTCCGACGGGGCCTGGAACCATGCCGCACTCGCGTTGAGCACGATGTCGCTCTCGACGTCGCCGTCCGACCACGTCCACGTGAAGGTCTCTGACAACGTCGTGGAGCCGAGGGCACCGAACATCGCCTCGTCTTGGTGGTCGGCGACCGGCGACGTCGTCGTGGACCCCGTGGTCGCCGTCAGCCGAGGCGCCCGGGCATCGGCGCCCGCCCAAGCGTCGAGGGCTCCCTGCAACGAGGACGCAACGTTGGCGAGTCCGGCGGGCGTTGTCGAAGGGTTGAACTGCATTGTGCGCGCACCGAGCACCTTCCACCCCTCGGTGCTGTACTCGTTCGTGCCGGGGCCGGGCAGGCCGCACATGGCGACGCCGTTCGGCGGCGGAGGGGAGCCACCGGGCGGACGCCTCCGACGGCGTCGGAGGTCCTCCACTGCGGGTGAGGGCCGGACATTCGAGACGCGCAGTGCGTCCACCCGCACCAGCCTGGCTGTTCCCCACGGCCGGCCGCGCCACGTCAGGGGATGGGGCGGGGCGGGGTGTGTCGTCGCCGCCGACCCGGCGGATGCGTAGATCGTGGCAGCCGCGACCGCAGCGATGCCAGCAAACACTGGGCGACGCCCGAGGAGCATCGGCGGACGATAGCCACCGTTGAGCCTCACGTGGCCGCGCCCCTCAACATGTCGGGTGCACCGGAGCACCCGTGTTCTGAGGAGGTCCTCCCGGGGTGGCCTGGGGGCCGCCGGGCGAAGTCGTCGGCGGTGCAGTGGCGACCGCCGGGGCGCTCACGCCTGCGAAGTCGGAGCCCGTGACGACCACGAGGTCGACGTCCTTCAGCGTCGGGTCCTCCTTGACGCCGGCGCCCCCGACGAGCATTGATGCGATGGCGCGGGCCTTGGCCTCCTGCCCGGGTCCGTAGCGAACGACAGAGCTTGTATAGCCGAAGGAATCGGCGTCGCCTGATCCCACGACGCCGAACCCCGCCTCCTGAAGCTTGGTGGCGGCCGTCGTCGCTTGGCCCCTGAGCCCGCTGCCGTTGAGGACCCGCAGTCGCACACTCGACGGCAACACTTCCGACGAGCCGGCCCCAGGCGACGGCGCCGCCTCCTGCAGAAACTGCTGGATGGTCTGGGTCGCCTGGGGCTGCTGCAGCTTCAGCTCGTCGGCGCCCCCGATCGTGATCGGCGAGGTGGGGATCGTCAGCATTTCCACTGCGTCGGGCGACAGCGAGCGCAGGCGCTGGCCAAGGTGCAGGATGTCGCCCTGCGACAGCTGGCTGTCGATCTTGACGGCGTGTACGGCGTTGCCGATCAGCGCGTTCGCCGTGAGCGGGTTGCGCACGGTCAGGGACTTGCGCATGACGCGGCGAATGAAGTCCTGCTGGCGCTGGATCCGGCTCAAGCCGCTGTAGGGATCG
>JAFASB010000346.1 GCA_019244985.1 Acidimicrobiia bacterium
TGTTCTCCTTCAGTCGGGCAGGAGCGGAACCTGCACGCCGGTGCTTCTCCCCAGGAGCGTCGCCCGGGTGAGGGCCTTGGCGCCGAAGCGCTCGTGGATGTCGTCGAGCGCGGAGTCAAGGGCCTCGGTGTGGTTGTCGAACGGGAGCGCGAGCTGGACGGCGTCTTCGTTGTCGAGGTTGGCGACGGACACGCCGACGAGCGTGAGGCCTTGGGCGTCGATCAGCGGCCCGGCCGACCGGAGCAGAGAGCGGACGGCGCGCAGGATGGTCTCGGTCTGGGCGGTCGGCTGGGGCAGCGTGTGCGATCGAGTCGCGCGCGAGGAGTCGCTGAACCGCATGCGCAGCACGACGGTGCGCCCGACGCGTCCCGCGGTGCGCATGCGGCGGGTGACGCGGTCGACGATGGCAACGGCGCTCGCGTCGATATCGGCGTCGCTCTTCGGTCGCCATCCCATGGCGTGTTGGGAGCCGATCGACGCCCGCCGACGGCCCACCTGTACGCGGCGCGGGTCCCGGTTGTGGGCGAGCGCGTGCAGTTGGCGACCCGACGCCGGCCCGACCAACGACACCAGGGTGGGCTCGGCCAGCCTGGCGACCTCGCCCACTGTCGTGATCCCACGGTCGTGCAGCTTGGCCGCAGTCTTCGGCCCGACACCCCACAACCGCTCGACGGGAAGAGCGTGGAGAAACCTGAGCTCGTCGTCGGGCGGCACGAGCAGGAGGCCATCGGGCTTGGCGACGCCGCTCGCCACCTTGGCGAGGAACTTCGTCCGCGCTACGCCGACGGTGATGGGAAGGCCGACCTCGTCGCGCACGCGCTGCCTCAGGCGCCGGCCGATCTCGGTGGGTGTACCAGAGACCCGGCGAAGGCCGCCGACGTCGAGGAACGCCTCGTCGATAGAAAGCCCCTCGACGAGCGGCGTCGTGTCCTCGAAGATGGCGAACACCGCTTTGCTGGCCTCCGAATACGCGGACATGCGCGGACTCACGACGACCGCGTTGGGGCACAGTCGGCGGGCCTGGGCGCCGCCCATCGGGGTGTACACGCCGTACGCCTTGGCCTCGTAGCTCGCGGCCAGGACAACACCGGCGCCCACGATCACCGGACGTCCGCGGAGCGCCGGATCGTCGCGTTGCTCGACCGATGCGTAGAAGGAGTCCAGATCGGCGTGCAGGATCGTGGCAGCGTCCTTCATGGCGAACATATGTTCGCACTCGATGAGTCCGGGCGTCCAGGGTCGTCTATGACGCGTGGGTCCAACCGTCGTCCTGACGCGCAATGGCCGCGAGGTGGCCCGCTGGCCGCTGCCGGACGGCGGCCGGCCCGACATGGTCGTCGTCGACCGGTTGGCGCGCCTCCACCTGGAGGCCAAGCGGCTCGGATGCACGATCATCCTGCGCAACGTGAGCTCGGAACTGGCCGAGCTTCTCGAGCTGTCGGGCCTCGACGACGTCGTGGTGGCAGTCGCAGAAGAGTAGGAGCGCCTACGAGAGGTGGGACGGGAGGCCGAACAGCTCGAAGTTCTGCGGGCCGATGAAGTTGTGGTGTGCGACCAGACGGTCGCCCGACACCTCGATGACTTGAACGGCCCACGGCATGTAGCCGCCGCTGGGATCGGGCTTGTACGAGCCGTAGGCGTACGCGCCGTTGGCCGCGGTCGCGACGAGCCGCGAATTCTCGCATTCGTGGCCGGCACCTACGAAGAACCTGCCGAGCTCGTCTGCGCCGCGGACCCAGAAGTTGAACGGCGGCATCGTCATCACCGCGTCCTCGTGGAGCAGGGCGACCAGCGACTCGATGTCGTAGCGCTCGAAGGCGTCGACGTACCGGGCGAGTAACGCCTGTTGGCCGGCGTCGTCGGTGCGGACGTCGGTGTCCTCGAGGTCGCGCTCGACCATCGTCGCCCGCGCCCGCTGCAGGGCGCTGTTCACCGAGGCGACGCTTGTCTCGAGGAGTTCGGCGACCTCGGTTGCCTGCCAGCGCAGCACCTCTCGCAGGATCAGCACGGCCCGCTGCTTCGCCGGGAGGTGCTGCAGGGCGGCGACGAAGGCCAGGCGAATGCTTTCTCGCTCGGCGGCCAGCTCGGCGGGGTCGCCCGTCTCGGGGAGCACGCTGGCGTCGGGGATCGGCGTCAGCCACGTGGACTCGGGAAGCGTGTCGGGCCGGAAGGAGTCGGCTGGATACGGCCCGCCGAAGTCCATGGCCCGCGCGCGGCGCTGCCGGCCGCGGAGCATGTCGAGGCAGACGTTGGTGGCGATCCGGTACAGCCAGGACCGCACGGCCGAGCGCCCCTCGAAGCTGTCGAGGCCCTTCCACGCCCGAACCATGGTCTCCTGTACGGCGTCGTCGGCCTCGAACGCCGCTCCGAGCATCCGGTAGCAGTAGCCGGTGAGCTCACGGCGGTACTGCTCGAGGTCCTCGAACTGGACGTCAGAGAGGTCGGTTTCGACGGCCACGGCCGGCGATTCTACGAGCGTCATGCCTGTTGGACGTCATGGCCCCGGGGAACTCATCGCGGCGTCAAACGCTCGGCGAGCCACGACGCATCCTTCACCGCGTAGCCGCGGTAGTCGTTGTTGAAATAGGCGTACACGTCGTGGCCTGCGCACAGCCACGCCTCGAGGCGCTCGGCCACGGGCTCGAGACGCTTGGCACCGTAACGGCCCCAGTAGGCGCGCTTCAGGGCCTGGGGACCGTGGAAGCGCACGTAGGTCCAGTCGGCGGTCAGCTCCCAGGGGTGGTCGGGCAGGAGGTCGTGGATGCAGAGGGCGGCGCCGTGGGCCCGGAGCACGGCGAAGACCTCCTCGTCGACCCACGAGGGCTCGCGCAGTTCGACCGCCCATCGCCACTTCGCGGGCGCAACCGAGAGGAACTCGTCCAGACGGGCGGCGTCCTTCTTCCACCTGGGTGGCAGCTGCACGAGTGTGGGGCCGGCTGACTTGCCCAGGCGTTCGACCCGGTCGATGTGATTCGGAAGCCACGAGGCCGCGTCCCGCAACTTCATGCGATGGGATCCGAACGCGCCCAGCTTCACGGCGTACTCGAAGTCCGGCGGCGCCTGCCCGGCCCACTTCTCGACCGTCGACTCCGGCGGCAGCCGGTAGAAGGTGTTGTTGATCTCGACGGTGTCGAAGAGCGTGGCGTAGTGCTCGAACCAGGCCCGCTGCGGCAGCTTCTCCGGGTACACGGGACCCCGCCAGTCCTTGTACATCCACCCTGAGCACCCGACGCGAGCGCGGCCTCGTGCCGCCATGGAGGACTACCTACCCAGAGGTGGCCGCAGAGCAGCTAGGCACGGCGCCACCAGCGCCGGCGCTTGGCGCCGGCCGCGAGCACCGGGGAGCGCGGAGGCCTGACCCCCGGGCACTGGCGCTCCCGGTGCCTCTCGAGAAGGACCTCCGGTGGCTTGCCGCTGGCGTCGACGATCTTCATCCCGCAGTCGGGACATGACAGCTGGGTCCCGAGTCGGCCCTCCACGGTGAGTGGCCTCGGCCGCCGCTTCTTCACCGTCATCTCGGGTCTCCGCCGTGCACCGCGTGCATATCAAAGCGGCTCCCAGGCGCGAAGTGGGGGCACCAGGGCCGGCGCCGTCGTTCGCCTGCCCGGTGCCCCCGTTGATGCGAGGGGTCGCGTTATGCGGCCTGACGGCCTTCCTGGTCCTCGGCGTCGCCCGTCTCGGCGTCGCCGACGACTTCTGGCCGGCGAAGGTTGGCGGCGACGACCCCGCCGATGACGCCGACGAGGATGCCGATCCACGCCAGCAGACCTCCGAGGCTCAGACCCAGCAGATGGTCGAGGGCGGCGGAGCCGCCGTCGCCGAGGGCGATGGCCCCCGCGGCCACGGCGAGCACGAGGGGGTACTCGTAACCGTTGTCCTGTGCCCAGGCGCCGTGCTCGATATGGACGGCCAAGATGGCGTTGAGCATGACGGCGATGATGGCGGCCGCAGCCAGCGGCGTCAGCAGGCCGAGGAACAGGAGCAGGCCGCCGCCCGCCTCACCCAGGCCGGCGAGTACGGCGTGGCGCTTGCCCGGGCGGTACCCGAGCGACTCCATGAACCCACCCGTGCCTTCGACCCCGTAGCCACCGAACCATCCGAACAGCTTCTGGGTCCCGTGGCCGATGAAGAGGCCTCCGATGACGAGCCGCAGCACCAGCAATCCGAAGTCCATGAACGTGCCCTCCCGCGTTTCTCGACGCCGTTCCAGTACCTACCCGTAGGCCGCGAGCGGTAGACATCTCCGCGTGTCGCGTCCCCTCGCCGTGGTTTTCCTGTGGGCGATGGCGGCGCTGCTCGGCGGGGCGCTGTGTGCCCGGGCCGGGGCCGAGATCGTGCGGCCGCAGTTCATAACGACAGCGCCGACCGAGGCGACGATCGCCCCCACGACCCCTCAGACGGTCGCCACGACGAGTCCCCAGGCGGCCACGACCCGGCCGACCGTGGCCCGGACCGTCCCCCGGAGGTCGCCGACGACGGGGCCGAGCACCACGCCGCCGTCGACGGTGCCCACGACCGTGGCCGGGACCCTCCCCCCGACGACGGCGGGTCCGGGGGCGGGACCCTCGACCATCCCGGTGGAGGACACCCGTCCCGGCGAGGGAAAGATGCCGGCCTGGCCGATGGTGCTCAGCGGGATCGGCGTCGCCGGGGCGGGCGGGGTCCTCGGACGCCAGTGGGTACGCACGCGACCACGCTGAGGGTTTCTGACGCGGCGGCCGGCGTGCTACGTTCTTCCGGTTCGTGGAGGGGTGCGCCCGCGCGCTCGGACCGCCCCGCGAGGACCCGACACGCGAGGATTTCCACCCAAATGACGACCCCCAAGAAGGCACGACTGGCCGGCGGCCTCTGCATCGCCGGCGCCACGGGCGTAGCTGCAGTCGCCGTCGCCCTGCTCGGCCCGGCCGCCGGCGCCGCGACGCATGCGGGCGGCGACTCGACGGGAACCGCGAGCGCCAACGGCGGTTCCGGTGGTTCACCGAGCTCGGTCATCACGCCCGTCGCCCAGTCCGGCAACTCCGGCGACGTGAACGCCTCGTCGAGCGCGACGAACACCGGGAACACCGGCCCGGCGACGTCCACCGCGATCTCTAATCCGGTCGCCATCTCGGGGAACTCGGGTTCCACCGGCGGCACCGGCAGCCCCAGCACGACCCACAACGGCACCACGTCGAGCGTGACGGCCAGCAAGCTCACGGCCTCCTCGTCGAGCGGCTCGGGCCTGTCGGCGTCGCTCGCCGCGGAGACTGCGAGCTCGACGGCGCGGGCATCGAACAGGGTGCAGAACGCCGTGGCTCGGATCGACTCGTCCAGCGACGTGGTCAGCTCCTCGGGCACCGCGTCGACGGCCAGCGAGACCTCGGCTGCCCCGGTGGCTCCGGCCCCGCCGGCTCCGGCGCCCCTGCCTGACTCCTCGACGGCCATCGACGCCGCCCTCATGGGTCTCGGCGCAGCCGTCAACCCTGACGCCGTCGCCGGCTCGCAGGTGCGCTTCGCACCGCCGATCAGCGACGTTCCTTCCGCCTAACCGCTCGCACCCGCACCTCGGGTAGTCGGGGCGAGCGATGGGCCGAGCCCTGCTCACCGACCTGTACGAGCTGCGCATGGCGGCCAGCTTCCGCCGGCGGGGTGTGGACGCCGAGGCCACCTTCAGCCTGTTCGTGCGGAGCCTGCCGCCCGACCGCGGCTTCCTCGTGGCCTGCGGCCTCGACAGCTGCCTCGACTTCCTCGATGGCCTGACGATCGATGACGAGGACCTCGACGTCCTCCTCCGTCTCGGCCTCGATGACGTCACGGTGGAGGCGCTGGCCGGGCTGCGCTTCACCGGCGACGTGTGGGCGGTCCCGGAGGGACGCGTCGTGCTGGCCGGCGAGCCGTTGCTCGAAGTGACGGCCCCGATCCCCGAGGGTCAGCTCGTCGAGACCTACCTCCTCAACCAGCTCACGTTCGCGACGAACGTCGCGTCCAAGGCGGCCCGGACCCGGCTGGCGGCCGGGGCGGCCGGCCTCGTCGATTTCGCCTTCCGCCGCACCCACGGCGCCGAGGCGGCGATGACGGTGGCTCGGGCGTCGGCGATGGTGGGGTACGTCGCGACGAGCAACGTCGAGGCGGCCCGCCGATACGGCCTGCGCGTGGCAGGCACGATGGCCCACAGCTACATCGGCGCGTTCCCATCGG
>JAFASB010000384.1 GCA_019244985.1 Acidimicrobiia bacterium
ACCGAGGCCGAGTGGGAGAAGGCGGCGTCGTGGACGCCCGATCGGACCAAGCGCCGGTTTCCGTGGGGTGACGACGAGCCGTCCGCGTTCCGCGCCACTCTGTCGACTGCCGAGCGATACGCACCCGCGCCGGCCGGCAGCTACCCCGCCGGCGAGAGCCCCTGGGGGTGCCGGCAGATGATCGGCGACGTGTGGGAATGGACGGCGTCTGACTTCACGCCCTACCCGGGCTTCACGTCGTTCCCCTACCGGGAGTACAGCGAAGTGTTCTTCGGCTCCGACTACAAGGTGCTGCGCGGCGGCTCCTGGGCGACCCACCCGTCCGCCATCCGCACGACCTTCCGCAACTGGGACTATCCGATCCGTCGGCAGATCTTCGCCGGCTTCCGCTGTGCGAGGGACGCATGACCGGGTCGATCCGTATCGACGCCTTTCTGACGGGGGCCGACCTCGATGCCGCCTTGCGCGCCGACGTGGCGCGGGGGCTGGCGTCGGTCCCTAAGGAGCTTCCGCCCAAGTGGTTCTACGACGAGCGGGGCTCGCAGCTGTTCGACGAGATCACCAGACTCGAGGAGTACTACCCGACGCGTCGGGAGAAGGAGATCCTCCTCGCCCACGCCGCCGACGTTGCCGCATCCGGTGCCGACACGCTCGTCGAGCTGGGCTCGGGCACGTCGGAGAAGACGCGGCTCCTGCTGTCAGTCATGTCGGCCGCCGGACATCTGCGCGGGTTCATCCCTTTCGACGTCGACGAGGTGACGCTGCGCGGCGCGGCCGAGGCGATCGCCCGGGAGTACCCGGATCTCGACGTGCACGGGATCGCCGGCGACTTCGAGCACCACCTCGGGCGGATCCCCCTCGAAGGTCGGCGGGTGATCGCCTTCCTCGGCGGCACGATCGGCAACCTGCCGCCCTCGCCGCGTGCCGCCTTCCTGTCCGAGATCGGCGGCGGGATGCGCGCCGGCGATTCCTTCCTGCTCGGCACCGACCTGGTGAAGGACATCGATCGGTTGGAGGCCGCCTACGACGACTCGGCAGGCGTCACGGGCGAGTTCAACCGCAACGTGCTGCGCGTTGTGAACCGGCGCCTGGGCGCCGACTTCGTTCCCGAGCGCTTCACCCACGTCGCCCGCTACGACAAGGACAACGAGTGGATCGAGATGCTGCTCAGGTCCGAGGTCGACCAGACGGTGCGCGTGCCCGCGCTCGAACTGACCGTCGAGTTCGCGCAGGGCGAGGAGATGCGGACCGAGATCAGCTCCAAGTTCCGACCGTCGAGGGTCGAGTCCGAACTGGCCGCAGCCGGCCTCCGGCTGGTCGAGTGGTGGACGGACGAGGGCGAGGATTTTGCGTTGTCACTGTCGGTGCGCGCTGATCGCGCGTAACGCCGCGCGTTTGCGTAGTCCCACTCAGTGGGTACGCCTCGCGTGCGGGCCGAGGGGCCCGCGAGGAGGCAACCAACGTGGGTATTGGAACCAGCATCTTTCTCATCGCGGTGGGAGCGATCCTCGCCTTCGCAGTGAACATCCACACCAACGGCGTCGACCTGCAGACGATCGGTGTGATTCTGATGCTCGTCGGCGTCATCGGCGTGATCCTCTCGGCGCTCTTCTGGAACAGCTGGGGCGGCTTCGGCGGCTACCGCCGGACCACCGTGTACGACGACGGGCCGGTTGTCCGTCGGCGTCGCGTCGTCCAGGACGACGTCCTGTAGATCCTGTCCTCAGCGGCGGAACGGACGGCGCCACACCGGCAACCGCTCGACCGCCGCACGGGCGACACCCGGAAGCGCGCTCGCGACCACGCGAGTGACGCGGACCCCGCCCTTCCCGGCGGTCGCCGCCGTCGCCCTCGTGACGCCTGCCCGCCGCTCGATGCGGTAGCCCGGGCCCGTCTCGTCTACCGGCGCGACCTCGTCGGCGCCTGGCACCGTCGTTGTCGTGAGCTCGGCACTGGGAAGGACGGCAGCGAGGACTGCGAGGCGCCGCTCCGGCGTCAGCTCGGCGGTCGGCCAGCCCGGCGCGAAGGCCCGGCGGCGACGAGCGTCCAGTGCCAGGCGGCCGGCCTGAACGGCGCTGTTGACCGAGACCTCGGAGAGGAACCCGGGCGCAGCCACGGCGTCGCCGGCGAGGAAGACGTCGTCGCCTTGCTCGACCGAGGGCCGGTCGCGCCACGTCGTGCCCGGCGGGTCGACGGCGCCGGTCCCGTCGACGACGATCTGGGCGCGCCGCCATCCCACCGCCTCGCGCCAACCGGGGAAGCCGACGTCGAGGCCGTCCTCGATGCGGGACACGCCCTCGGCGACGCCAACGCCGGGGGCCACACCGAGCTGGGCCTGGATCAGGTGGCCGCCCTCTTCACCGAGCGCCGCGGGGTCCGCCGCTGTCTCCCGTTCGATCATGCAGCAGGTGGCGAGGTCGGAGCGCACGTCGGCGATGACAGCGGGCCAGCCCGGGTCCGCTGTTGTCGCCACGTCGAGCAGCGCCGTGCGCGCACCGGGCCAGCTCAGGTCGCGTTCGAGCAGGCGGCCCGCGCCCGACAGCTTGGTGGCCACGACCGTGGGCGCGTCGGGCAGGCTCTCGGGCGTCAGCCGGTCGTCGAGCTCGATGCGCACGCCAAGCGTCCGGGCCCTTTCGGCCAGGGCGTCGACGAGGGAGACCCAGCCGCCGGCGACCCACCGCACGCGGTCGGGACTCAGCGCCGTCCGCCGGTAGCGGTCCCACATGAAGCGCGCCGAGAGGGCGCCCGGGTCGTGGTGGTAGGTGATCAGCCCGCCCAGGCGGCAGAGAAGATCGGCGCTCGCGTCGCCGAACGTGTTCTCGGCCCATGCGCGGAACGTTTCGTCGACCGGGGCCTCGCGGCGGAGAATCGTCGGCAACAGCTGCAGGCCCTGCCGGAACGGGAACCGGGCGCCCCGATCGTCGAGCATGCGCACGCCGCGCACCATCGGGCCGCACAGCGGTACGTCGATACGGCGCTGACGGAGCCAGCGCACCAGGGCGCCGTCGGTGAACACGACGTGGGGGCCGAGGTTCACCCACGGCCGTTCGGCACTCCCAACGGCGCGGCCGCCGAGGCGCGCACCGCCCTCGTGAAGTACCACGGGCGCACCGCCTTCGGCCGCGGTGATGGCGGCGACGAGGCCGGCGATGCCTCCGCCGACGACGTGGATCGGCCGCTCGTTCATTACGCCTCCCTCCAGTGCTCGCGGAAGCTCTCCCGGGCCCGATGGAGTCCGGACTTCACCGTGCCTTCCGGTGTCCCCAGCAGCTCGGCCACCTCGTGTTCGGAAAGGTCCTCGAGGTAGCGCAGGACGAGGACGGCGCGCCGCGATGGTGGGAGCTTCGTCAACGTGTCGCGGATGTCAACTGCGGTCTCGAAGTCGGGGGCGACGGCCACCTCAGGCATTTCGGCGACGGCGATGGCACGGTCGCCGGTCGCGGCGCGCAAAGCCTCTCGTACGGCAATGCGCCGGACCCACCCGCGGAAGGCCGCCGGTTCTCGCAGCGTCGGCAGATTCTTGAGCACTGAGATGAGCGTCTCCTGCATGGCGTCGTCGCCCTTGTCGAGCGCAATCGATGAACAGAGGCGGCCGACCCACGGCGCCAGCTCGGTCAGGAGCGCGTCCATGGCGAACGGATCGCCACCCTGGGCCGCCCTGACCTGGTTCTCCACGGTGAAAAAGAGTCGCGTGGAACCCCAGAAGGTTCCATCGCCTCTTCAGGACATGCGTGCACACCTCACCATCGTCGGCGGCGGACTCGGTGGCCTCGTCGCCGGAATCTCAGCCCGTGAAGCCGGACTGGACGTGACAATCCTCGAGTCCCGCAACGAGCTCGGTGGCCGAGCCCGGACCACTGCCGGGGCCTACAAGGCCAACTGGGGACCCCATGTCATCTACGACGACGGGCCCCTGTGGGC